>JAHBXU010000022.1 GCA_019636315.1 Planctomycetaceae bacterium
TGGTGAAGCCGGTGAGGGCGTTGCCGTCGGGCAGGGTGATGCGCAGATGCGGGCGGCCCGCGCCTGGACAACTATCACTCTCGACCGGCGTTTGGCCGTTGGACGCCGACCAATCTCCATCCGCCATCAGGTTCCGTCACGCCGGCGCGCAATGCCAGAGTTGGCTGCTGCCAGGGCGTTGAGCTCGACCGCATCGCGAAAGACTACGTCTCGTCAGGTGCTGCGAGCCACGTGGCCAGGGTCAGGTCGTAGGAGACCAGTTCGCTTTCCTGGAAATAGATGGCGATCTCGCGGGCGGCCGACTCGACGCTGTCGCTGCCGTGGATCAGGTTCATCTGCCGTGAATGGCCGAAGTCGCCGCGGATCGTACCGGGGGCGGCGTCACGACCATTGGTCGGACCCATCAGCGTCCGCATGACCGCGACGGCGCCGGGGCCTTCAACAACCAGAGCGACGACCGGACCGGCCGTGATGAACTTTTCGAGGTGCGGATAAAATGGCTTGCTGACGTGTTCCGCATAGTGCTGTCTGGAGAGCTCCGGCGTAATCCGCATTAGCTTGAGGCCGACAAGGCTGAGCCCTTTGTCTTCGATGCGGGACAGGAGCCGCCCACACAGGCGGCGCTGGACGGCATCGGGCTTGAAGAGAATGAGTGAGCGTTCCATGAGAGAGTTGGTTCGTTGATCTGTTGACTCGTGAGTTGATGCGACAGGTATGAGGTATCGAGTGGCTGTGATCCGGTCAAGCGTCCTTAGTCGGTCACAATCTCGACAGACTTGATGTCGAAGCAGAGAACCGCATTCCTGGGGATCCCCGCGAGTTCCTCGTCACGGTAACACAAATGCGGGCTTGCCTTGAATCGGCGCGATCCTCCGGACCGCATCCCCTCGAGGCCATACCAGAATCCGGCGACCGTTTCCCTGTCCCCCACCGTGAGAACCTCCTCGCGATCATTCGCCAGAACGTCTCCACGATTGAGCCGCACGTCATAGCGAACTCGCACTCGGTCGCCCCTCCCCAGCTCGGGGCCGGTCCCGGGCGTCTCGGAAAGGATCTGGATGCCTGGCTTGGGCATGGCTTTCACGTGATCCAGCCGACCACTCACTGCATCATGGTGCGAAACTCGCCAAACAGGTAGTGGCTGTCGTGCGGACCGGCGGAGGCTTCGGGGTGATACTGCACGCCAAAGGCGCGCAACTCCTTGTGGCGAATTCCTTCGACGGTCTGGTCGTTGAGGTTGATGTGCGTGACCTCGGCGCCCGAGGGGAGCGAAGCGGCATCCACCGCAAAGCCATGATTCTGCGTCGTGATCTCCACCTGTCCCGTCAGGCGGTTGAGCACCGGCTGATTCGCCCCCCGATGTCCGAACTTGAGTTTGTAGGTTCGGCCGCCCAGGGCCAGCCCCAACAGCTGCTGCCCGAGGCAGATCCCGAAGATCGGCGTTTTGCCCAGCAATCCCTGAATCGTGTCGACCGCGTACGTCAATGGCTCGGGGTCACCGGGGCCGTTCGAGAGAAACACGCCATCCGGCTGCTGGGCCAGGATCTCTTCCGCTGTCGCCGATCCGGGCACCACCGTCACGCGGCAGCCCATGTCCCGCAGGTGACGGGGGATGTTCCACTTCATGCCGTAATCGATCGCCACGACGTGGGGCGTTGAGGGCTGAGGGCTGAGGGCGGCGTGTTGAGTGTTGGCTTGCGGCGTCGACGGGTGATGCAGGTACTCGTGCAGTGGCTCGCCCCACTCGGAGGACTCTCGCGGCATCACCTCCCGCACCAGGTCTTTGCCAACCAGACTCGGGCTCGACTGCGCCTTGGCCACCAGTGACGCATCGTCGAGATCCCGCGTCGAAAGGACGCCCGTCATCGCTCCGTGGACGCGGATACGGCGGACCAGTGCACGGGTGTCGATCCCTTCGAGGCCGATCACGCCGTGCTCGCGAAGATAGTCGTCGAGCGACTGGGTCGAGCGAAAGTTGCTCGGTTCGCGGCACAGTTCGCGGACGACGAATCCCCGCAGCGAAAGCCCGCCGCTCTCGACGTCCTCCCGGTTGACTCCATAGTTGCCGATCAGCGGATAGGTCATCGTCACGATCTGCCCGTTGTAGGACGGATCGGTGAGGATCTCCTGATAACCGGTCATGCTCGTATTGAACACGACCTCGCCGAAAACTTCGCCTTCGGCGCCGAACTTGGCGCCGGCGAAAACTGTACCGTCAGCAAGAGCCAGCTTGGCAGTGGGAGCAGACATGTCGAACATTCACACGGGGAATTCCGCAAATCTTGTAGCAAACCGACATGGCGAGTGAAAGCGACTCATCGCGCGCGAGATCACACTCCCCCTATGTCGATCCCCCGCCGGCGGAGGTGCGCGATGAGTGTCGGCGTGTCGGTATAGACCTCGGCATCAATGCCGTAGGTGCGGGCGGTGGCTACGTACTCGGGGATGTCGTCGGTGTAAAAACATTCGTGCGGATCGCATTGGGCCGCGGCCAGGGCTGCCTGGAAGATGCCCGGTTCCGGTTTGACGGCCCCAGCTTCGTAGGATGCCACCAGATGGTCGAATCCCTTGAGCACGTCAAAGCGGCTGCGAACCCAGTTCAGGTGCGTGATGCATGTGTTGGAGAGCAGCACGACACGCCGGCCGCTCACCTGGACCGCTCTGACGACCGGGACGATTGACTCATTCAGCCAGAAAATGTCGGAGACGGCCTCCAGCAGGGCGTCGAACTCCAAAGGCCGACCGACGGCCGATTGCAGCCGTTCATGGACATCCGTTTCCGAGAGGCGGCCCCGTTCAAAGTCCCATTGCAGACCGCTGTCCAGGAGCAGCCGCCGAATTTCGGCCGCATCCTGCCCACACAACGCGCCGATTTGTGCGCACATGCGCTCGTGCGAAAAATGCACAAGCACGTTGCCCATGTCGAAGAAAACGGTGCGGACCATGGATGAATTGATCGTTGTCGGGTTGATGAGTCGGGCCGGGATGGCGGTGGGAGACGACGCGGCGAATCAGCGCCCGGAGCATGAACGACGGGAATTGCTGAACCCTCGGGGGACGTTCCACCGGCCGAAAGGCCTCGCCAATTCCCAGCAACCACTTGGATCCTGCGCCTCCCTCTCCAAGTCCTCCCGGCCTCAAAACTCGGTTTGACGTTTTTCGGGGCAGCACATAAGCTGAGACACCATACTTACTTGTCGGCCATGAGGGAACCTGATGCCGGGCGAATTCGGCGGCGACTTGGCGATCGACCCGGCGACGGCGCGCGGGCGCGGTTGGCCTTGCCTGCGGCAATTCTGCGTGTTCATGGAGAATCGTGTCGGACGTCTGCATGATTTACTGCGGCAGATCGAGCAACACGACTTGCGCGTCGTCGGACTGAGCCTCGTCGACAGCGTCGATTTCGTCGTCGCGCGGGTGATGGTGGATCAGACGGACCGCGCCCGGGAGATCTTCCGGCTGTCAGACTTCACGTTCATCGAGAATGACATTCTCGGTGTGATGTTGCCGGACGATCCCCAGCCGTACGTCCGCATCTGCCTGGCCTTGCTCGCGGCGGAGATGAACATCCACTACACCTATCCGCTCAATTATCGCCGCGGAGGTAAAGGCGCAATCGCGATTTTTGTCGAGGATCTGGATCAGGCCACCCACGTCCTCGAATCGCAGGGCATGCTGATGCTCACCGAGAGCGACCTGCAGCAGGATGACGAGTTTTTCTGAGCAATCGAGGTGACTGTCCGTGGAATCTGACGCGGCGTGGCAACCCGGTCCTTGCTTGTGGTGTCGTCGCGCGGTGTCGCGAATTTCCATCGTTGGGGGTGTACCGACTGTCAGGTTCCCTTCGGCCGAAAAAGATCACTTCCGCTGATGCTCTCGATTGTCGTGCCGACCCTCAATGAACGGGAGAGCCTGCCGGAACTCGTGCGGCAGACTGTCGAGGTCGTCGATGCCAGCGGTCTCGACACCGAAATGATCTTTGTCGATGACGGGTCGACGGACGGTTCCTGGGAGGCGATCGAAGATCTCGCGCGGCAGGAGCCTCGTGTGCGCGGGATCCGCTTTCGACGCAATTTCGGCAAAGCGGCAGCTCTCACTGCTGGCCTCCGGGCGGCACACGGCGATCTCATCCTGATGATGGATGCCGACCTGCAGGACGACCCGGCCGAAATCCCGGCGCTGCTCGCGCAGTTGGAGAATGGTTATGACGTCGTCAACGGCTGGAAGGTGCGGCGGCTCGATCCCTGGCACAAGGTCTACCCCAGCAAGGTGTTCAACGCCCTCGTCAGCCGTCTCTCCGGACTGAAACTGCACGACCACAACTGCGGCCTCAAGGTGTTCCGCCGAGACGTCGCGGAGGAACTCCGCCTCTACGGGGAGATGCATCGCTTCATCCCCGTGCTGGCCCACGCTCGCGGCTTTCGCGTCACCGAGCAGCCCGTCCATCACCGGCCCCGCGTGCACGGCCGCTCCAAGTACGGCGTCAAGCGGTTCGCCCGGGGATTTCTCGACTTGCTGACCATTACGTTCCTCACCGGTTTCGGACAACGTCCGCTGCATATGCTGGGCGGCTTCGGACTGCTGTTCTTCGGTCTGGGAATCCTGGGTCTGGCATACCTCTCGGTGTTGTGGCTGTTGATGAATGCGTTTCACACGATTCCCGAGAGTCCCATTGGCACGCGGCCTCTCCTGGCCTATTCGGTGGCGGCGACGCTGCTGGGATTTCAGGCGATCTCACTTGGACTGCTCGCCGAACTCATTGTCGCCAACACCGGGCGGGAAGCGGACACCTACAGCATCGTCCAGTTGACGCCCGCACCGCCCAAGCCGCCGACGCACTAGTAAAACCCGCTCGTCCGGCGGCCGCACTGTGATCGAACGCCGGTGTCCACTCCCAAGCCGACGGCTCTGCCGTCGGTCGACGGAGCATCGGCACACGTTTCTCGCCGGAGGTGCATCGCGTGCATCCTCTTCAACGTCCGACGGCAGAGCCGTCGGCTTGGGATGTCGTTGCGCGTGGTTCGCACGCGGGCCAAGGGATTTCGCGCTTGCGGATTCCCAGGACGGCGGGGACAATCGAAGCCAGATTCCCGTTTGGTATCACGTCGGGCAGGGAAGGGAGGGGCCATCATGAAACGGTTTCGATTCGATCGCGACCAGCCGCTGAACTTGGATGCGTCGGCCTCTCAGGAGTTGAAGCGCGTCATCGTCGGAAAACAGACAGAGGACGATCCCGCTTCTTCCCATGTGATTCCCGACGTCCGCAGTCATGCGATTCGTCCTCAGACCGCCTGCCGGGAGTTCCTCCGCCAGCCGTTTGGCGACATGCGGATGTGAGCTTCCCATCGTCCGGTGCGATGGCGACGTGCTCCTCAGAACCGTGAGCATCAGCGACTGGTTCGGTCTCCTCATGGCTTTGTCGACGAAAACGGCACCGACGCAGTTCACTCGACGAGGAACAACTGATACCCCCAGCGGGGATCGAGCGGGACTTCGCGCAGCACGCCTCCTTCCACCAGTGTCTGGAATCGTTCGGGGGTGACGAAGTCGGTGAATCCGTAGGAACCGGGGGCCCGGTAGCGAGCAATCTCGTTCCAGTTGACGAAAACATGGGTGATCCCATGCTCCGCCAGCGTCGCCCGGATGTCCGCCATCGGCCGCAGCGGTTGCTCGGCATCCGGGACATCGGGCACGGCGGCGGACGTCCACCGCTGAAAGATCGACTCGTCGAACACGGTGTTGTACACGTGGTCGAATCGGGCGTCGAAGACTTCCGCCTCCCCGACGAACAGGACGCGCGATCCGTCCGGCAGCGGCAACTCATTCAGCAGCCGCATGCTGGGAGTCGCCGCCTGCTCCGTGGCTGCGTTGAGGTCGATGAGATACGCGTTGTAGCCGGAGAGGGCCGACGTGACGAACCCCAGATTGAACAGCACGGCGGCGGCGACTGTCGCGGCCGCGACGACGGACACCGCCGATTCTCCTAAAGACCGATGGCGGTTGGCGTCCGTGCCCGCATCTTGCGGCGAATCATCGATGGAGTCCCGCTGCTGAATGGCGACGCCCAGCAACCATCCCAGCCCTGCGGCGGCCAGCAGGCTCGCGACAGGCAACAGCGGCAGCCAGAACCGATCCAAACGATGCGTCAGGCTCCACCAGGTCACGAACAGCCAGAACACATACGCCCACAAGCCAACGATCAAGCGGCGCCGGCTGCGCACCATCAACGCCAACGGAGCGAGACCAAACACGAGCGGCGATTGCCAGTCGCTCTTCGCCACGACGTCCACAACATGCCGGCCAAAATCGCCCGGAATGCGCAATGGCTCGCGGAGCAGTCCGAGCGGCGCCGCATGGCCGTTCCGCCACTTGGCGTTGGCCTCGTCGTTCCAGTCCGTTCCGCCAAAAATCGTGTAAAGCAGCGGGTAGACCGGATTGCCCGTCTCGGCAATGTTCTTGAGCATCCACGGACCGAACGTGATCAGCGTGCCCAAAGTGAACACTGCGGCCGCTCCCCCAATGCGCCGGACAAGTTGGGGCATGCTTCGTGGTCCCTGCACGAACGCGCCGCCGACGACGGCAGCGCCCAGCGGGATCGCCACGGAGATGACTCCCGGATACTTGCAGGCCACCGCGCTTCCGGCCAGCAGCCCCGCCAGCAGCGTGAATCGTAGCGTCGTCCGCTCGTCGGCCGCCGACCAGCTGCGGAGCGCGGCTAACAGAGCTGCAAACAGAAAGAACGACAACCCTCCTTCGACATAGGCGATGATCGAGATGCGATACACCCAGGGAATCGTCAGATACACTAGCGCGGCCAGCCAACCGACCGTCGGGCTGAACCACCGCCGGCCCGCGGCGAACAGCGCGAGTGCCGTCAGTGGGGCGAACGTCATCAGTACCGCCTGACCCGCCAGCGCCCCGCGAAACCAGTCCCCCCGCAGCACCATCCCCAGCAACAACAGCATCTCCGTCAGGAACGGAAAGCTCGTGTACACGTTGTGCGGGAGAAATCCAACGCGGCCCTGCAGGTAGTATTCCTTCGGCCCCTGCACGTGATATTCCTTGACGTCAAAGTCCGTCGGCGGCAGCATCGAACCGAGCAGCATCGCCAGGACAAACGGGCCGATCGCAACGAACATCGCGCACGCCAGGAGACTGATTGTCCATGGGCCATCGTGACTCGAGCGCGGTTTCGCAGTGCTTGCGATCGGCCGTCGATCTCGAAGTCGACACCAAACCTCACCGGCAATACTCCCGGCGATGACGACGAGGAAGATCCATCGGGTGAGCGTCCCAGCGACGCCGCAGATCATCGTTAACAGCGACAAGCCGGACAGTCCGAGGCCGAATGCGAACACGGCCCGCTCGACCGGGTCCAACAGCTTTCGCACACCGATCACTCGCAGGGCGAGATGCCCCAGCCCCCAGGCGCCGATCAGGATCCAACTCGCCACCATCAGCAGGTCGAACCGCTGTGGGAGATAACTCCACCCGCTGGGAGACGATCCGGGCTCGCGGGTGGGAAACACATTCTCCAGCAGGAGGTCGGGCAGCGCCTCCCACAGGTCCCACCGCGGAATCGGCGATCCGTTCTGGTATTTGTTGTTCGGCAGCGTGAACGACGAGAACCACAGAATGAACCCGATCAGCCACGCCAGCCCCAACAGGCGGAGGGCGAGTGACGAGTGACGACTTCCGAGTGAAGATGCGCGTTCGATCATCTCACGACTGTAGCAACTCACGCTGTACCGGTCGTTGTTCCCCGAGGGAGCAAGGGGAGCGGTTATCGATACAGGCGGGTGGAATCATGGAGCGTTGAAAGACCACGCATGGTGTCCGACGGCCCCTCATGCCAGGAATTCCCAAGCCGACGGCTTTGCCGTCGAACAACGGCGGTCCGGATTTCCTGTTTCGCCGGAGGTCAATCGGTGCCTCCTCGTCATCGTCCGACGGCAGAGCCGTCGGCTTGGGACGTGCCGCGACGGTCACTGAGAGTCATGAGCCAACCAAACCGCGCCTCCCTGGCTTCTTTCGCCACTTTCCACTCTGCCACTCCACAATCACGGCCAGTCGAACGCCAGGTCGAGGGCGGGGGCGGAGTGGGTGATGCGGCCGATGCTGATCCGGTCGACGCCGCTCTGGGCGATGGCCGCCACGGTCGACAGATCGACGCCGCCGGATGCTTCGAGCAGCACGGACGGAGCGGATTGATTGCGGAGGTTGACCGCTTCGGCAAGCTGGTCGTGAGACATATTGTCGAGCAGGATGAGATCCGGCGCGCCGGTCAAGGCGTCGGCCAGTTGTTCCAGGGAGTCGACTTCGATCTCGACAATCGTCTGGGCGGAAACACGTTCCCGCGTGAGTCGCAAAATATCGGCGAGCGGTGTTCCCGAATGTTCGGTAACGGCCGCCAGATGATTGTCCTTGATCAGCACCGCATCCCAGAGGCCCATCCGATGGTTCGTCCCGCCGCCGCAGCGGACGGCGTACTTCTCAAGCAATCGCCAGCCGGGGAGCGTCTTCCGTGTATCGAGGATGACGGCCCCAGTCCCGGCGACCGCGTCGACGTACTGGCGCGTGAGCGTCGCGACGCCGCTCAGGTGGGTGAGGAAATTGAGGATGGTCCGCTCGGCCGTCAGCAGCGATCGCACCGGACCGCCGAGCATCGCCACAGCGGCGCCCGCATCGACGTGCGCGCCGTCCGGACAGAGCGGCTCCCAGCGACAACTGGGGTCGACTTCACGGAGAACGAGTGGGCCGATGGGAAGTCCGCTGACAATGCCGGAAGCCCGGGCCGTGACTTGCACATTCCCCTTCAACTCGGTGGGCAGGAGCGCCTGTGAGGTGATGTCGCCGCAGCTTCCCAGATCCTCCGCCAGCGCGAGTTCAATCAGCCTCGCGGCAGCCTCCGCTTCCGCCGTCCCAAACACGGGGGCAGGGAGTGAAGGGGAAGGGCGGGTCGAGGAAATGAGCGCGCGATTCATGGTCGAGGCGGTGCGGGGAGTTCCGGCGGCAAGGGGGGCCGAGGGCTTTGTGTGAGTCGCTCCGGCAGCGGAATCGGCTCACGGTCGCCGGACTCGCGCAATGCTCCTGTGCGGAGAAATCGTTCCGTGGCCGCGATCACTTCCGGATCGCGCATGAGCAACGCGTGCAGCACGCGGACGGCCAGGAAGTCGTGCGCGCCAGGCAAACGCGTCGCGGCAAGGCTCACGGTGCCGTCGTCGTCGCCGGGGATCAACGGATTGTAGCCGTCAGGAGTTCCCCGGACGCCGGCAATGACGGCGAACTCGAAATCGGGTGTCGGTAGATGGGCGATGAATCCGTCGGGATCCTCAATGAGCTGCTGACCGGCCGGGCCATAGAACGTGCGATAGAGATAGTTCTTCTGCAGGAGATTGGCCATCCGCGCGCCCAGATTGGGGACGCCCAGCATGACCATGCGATGAATGCGCGGATCGCGGTCCGGCACCAGCGAGGCACGCACCACAAGTCCCCCCATGCTGTGCACCACGAAATTGATCTCCGTGATGCCATCCAGCGAACCGATGCACTGCCGCAGGAACTCGGCAGCGTCCGGGATCTCCACGCGGGTGCTGGGATAATCAAAACCGAACACGGAATAGCCGGCCGCACGCAGGTCGTCCTTCATTGGTGCGAAGGACTTGGACGAGCGGACGATGCCGTGGACGAAGATGACGGCCTTGCCGGACATCGGCGGCAGCATCCGCTCGCGTCGGACTTCCTCCAGCCGCCGCTCACATTCTTCCAGGGTTCCCGACGCATATCGCACATCCCGTCCGTCGAGCAAGCGGTAGTGGCCATCGAGGACGCTCCGCTGAATGCGCCAGTCGTGAAAGAACCGCACGTCTCCCCAGAATTGCCGCCCGCCGAGCGTCTTTATCGGCAGGTTCCAGTCGAACGCCGTCTCATCCTCCTCGGCGCTCGCTTCGGAACGTTCTTCGGGACTCTCCGTGCGCCCGGGACGACCATCGACCGCCGCCAGCAGGGCGGCAAGAAACACCGGAAAACATCGCAAGCGGCTCATCGTTCAGACCTCCGAAATACTCCACGAAGTCAGCCACTTCCCAAGCCGACGGCTCTGCCGTCGGTCGATGGGTATTCTGCGGTTTTCACGCGACAACGTTTGTCACCCGAAACGTCAGCGAGGGCCGCACGCAACTTATTCGCCTCGGCTGTTGCCGCGGCCCGATGCATTCCAGGTCCGCCTCTCATGGGCGTCACGCACCTGCTTCCATAACGCTGAATCGACTTTCAATCCTCAAATTCTTAGCGGATCCTCAGAGCCGCGAGCGTCAGCGACCGGTCGCTCATTCTTGCGGCTCGGAGGGCGGGCAGGAGTGCTCTATTCGGGCGGACGTCGGATCAAATCAACAAGTCATGGGGAGATTCATGGCGTTTCATTCGCCGTGCCTCGGTGTCTCCGTGGTGGGTTCCGATTCCTCACTTCTTCGATGATTCGACGCCGTCACATTCTGGCACGGTTCAGCAGTCACCATCGCACGGCGAGTTCAAGGCGAACCGGCCGACTCCCAGAACCTGATGTACCGTTCCATCAACTCAAGAATGAACGGCGACTCTTCGCAGACGTACAACAGCGGCACATACACCGACCCCCACACCGGATTGTTCTCGTCGATGTGTCCGCGCTCCGCTAACCAGACAACAGGGCCGGTGCTCAGGGGGTAACCGATCAGCAACACGAGCACCATCAGTACCGGCCAGATCCGCAGTCTGCCGCGTTCCTCATGATTGCCGTCGTCGCTCATCCCTTCCTTCTCCGCCGAGGAACTGCCAGGAATGACGGATAGCCGGGGCTGGACTAACGGAAACCCCCGGCCATCCTCAAATCACGCTGTGACGCAACTCTACGGAGCGGGCTTCGCAACCAGTTCCGCGACCATATCGCTCAGGGCGTCGCCGTACAGTTCGGTTGCGACCACTTTGCCGTCCCGGCCCACGAGGAACATCGTCGGGATTGAGGAGATGCCGTAGTACGTTGCCAGTGGGTTCTCCCAGCCTTCCTTCCCTTCAGGATCGATGAACACCGTCGGCCAGGGGAGCTTGCGATCTTTGAGGAAGGCCTCCAACTGCGGGCGGCTGTCATCCAGGCTGACTCCCACAATCTCCAGCCCGTGGGCATGATGTGTGTCGTACAACGCCTTCAGGTTCGGAAGTTCTTCGATGCATGGTCCGCACCAGGTCGCCCAGAAGTCGACGATGACAACTTTGCCCTTCCACTGCTCGATGTTGAAGTCCTCGCCGCTGACCGTCGGTCCTGCGATTTTCGGAGCGTTCCCTTTGAGCGTCAGCCGCCGCGCAGAGCCTTCCAGAGTATCCGCCAACCCCTTGAGCGTCGGGTCGTCACTGGCCCGTAGCGGCTTTGCGAATGTTTGGGCCGCGCTCGCGATCAACTCAGGTTCGCCCAGTTGTTCGAGCGCGGAGAACGCTCCGTAAGCGATGCGGCCATGATCCAGCGTGAGCGGTTGCTCCTGCAAATACTGATTCACGCGGCCGATCATCGTCTTGACCGCGGCTTTGTCGTTCAAGTCGAGGCCGGTGATCTCGGTCTGGATCTCCAGCATGCGGCCCCGTGCCGCGAGGGCCGGCCGCTTGCTCGCCTTCAGCGAGTTAATCAAGGCAATTTTGCGTTCGCCCGCGGTCTGGTCGCCAAACTGTTCCAGAAATTCCAGGCTGCCCGACATCACGCTGATGGCCAGCAGATTCGTCTCGTCATCGACATCACGCTGGAACACCTCCTGCGACAGATCGTGCAACTTCGTCAGATGGTCGCGAAACCCGGACCGCGTTCGTTCTTGTGCGGGAGTCCGCATCAATTGATTGAGGAAGGACTGCAGGACTTCCGGGTCTTTGCCTTCAGGAACAATGAACGCCTTCGCAGTCTCCTCTTCAGCCGGGGCGTCTTGAGCCGCCGCGGGTGGGTTCTCCTGGGAAAAGGCGATCGATGGAACGAACAGCCCTGTCGCAACCATCGGGATCACCAGCACGGCCGGTTGTGCAAATGCCAGTCGCAATCGCAGCATCGTATGTCTCCTGGGGAAATCACGCCGCGGGCGGACACTGCACGGTCGGCGGGGGTGGGAACCTCTACGTCCAGCATGATAGACACCCGCACGCGGGACCGATACCCTGCGACAGGCAACATTCAGCAAGCAAAGGACCGGAGGAATGGCCGAACTTACGCCTGTTCAAGAACCTGTGTCGAGTGACCACCCGCTGCTGACCACGCACGGACTGCCTCCCTTTGATCGCATCGATCCCCGACAGATCGTCCCTGCGGTCCGCCAGTATTTGCGTGATGTTTCCGCCCAACTGGAGTCGCTGGAGCAGACCGTCGCACCGACATGGGCCGGATTGATCCAGCCTCTGGATGAGATTGGCCGCCGGTTCGAATACGCCTGGAGCCCGGTCAGCCACTTGTTCGGCGTCAAGAACTCGCCGGAACTGCGTGAATCGTACGAGGCGGTCCTGCCCGAGATCGTGGACTTTGGTTTGCGGCTCAAGCAGAGCGAACCGCTCTATCGGGCGCTTAAGGAGATCAGAGAAGGGGAGGAATGGTCGCGTCTCGACGCGGCTCAGCAGCGGATCATTGAGAACCGTCTGCTTGGCGCCGAACTCGCGGGGATCGGACTCGCGCCCGAAAAACGCCAGCGGTATAACGAAATCGCCCGCGAACTGTCGGATGTCTGCACGAAGTTTTCCAACCATGTGCTCGACGCCACGAAAGCATGGTCGCTGACAATCACCGATCCTCAGGACGCTGCGGGACTGCCGAGGTCGCTGCTGCAGATGGCGGCTCAGTCCTATCACCAGCACAAGCCGGAGGACGCACCGGAAGCGACGCCGGAAGACGGTCCGTGGCGGATCACGCTCGAGGCGCCAAGTTATCTGCCGTTCATGAAGCACAGTCGCCGCCGCGACCTTCGCGAGAAAGTGTATCGTGCATTCGTTACGCGGGCTTCGGAGGGTGAACTCGACAATACCGACCTCTGCCGCCGCATTCTTAAACTTCGCAAGGAACAGGCCGACCTGCTGGGTTATCCGAACTTTGCCGAAGTGAGTTTGGCGCAGAAAATGGCGCCGGACGCCGCCGCCGTGCAGGAAATGTTTCAGACGCTGCTGACCGCGTCATGGGATGCGGCCGTTGACGACCTGCGGCAGATTCAGGAACTGGCCGCCAAGGCCGATCCCCCGGAACCGGTCGCTCAATGGGACGTCGCTTTCTGGGCCGAGCGGCAGCGCGAACAGTCTTTCGACTTCACCGAGGAGGATCTGCGTCCGTACTTCCCCCACGAGCATGTGCTCGAAGGATTGTTCGGCGTCTTGCACCGCTTGTTCGGCGTCACCGTCGTCGCTGCGGATGACGAGGCCCCCAAGTGGAACCCGGACGTTCGTTTCTTCCATGTGCAGAACGAGGCCGGCGAGACCATCGCGGGGTTCTATTACGACCCGTATTCGCGACCGGCTGACAAACGGGGCGGAGCCTGGATGGACGACTGCCTCGCGCGGCGGCACTCCGAAGACGGGCTACAGATTCCCATCGCCCATCTCGTCTGCAACTGCACGCCGCCGGTCGGTGGGAAACCGTCACTCATGACGTTTCGCGAAGTCGAGACGCTGTTCCACGAATTCGGACACGGCCTGCAGCACATGCTGACGACGGTCGATTATCCCGACGCGGCCGGCATCAGCGGCGTCGAATGGGACGCCGTCGAACTTCCCAGTCAGTTCATGGAGAACTGGTGCTATCATCGGCCGACGCTGATGGGCATGACGTCGCACTATGAAACCGGCGAGCCGCTCCCCGAGGAACTGTACGAGAAGCTGTGCCGCGCACGCACGTTTCGAGCCGGTTCCGACATGCTGCGGCAGCTCACCTTCGGCATGACCGACATGGCGCTGCATTCCGAGTTCGATCCGGACGGTGGAGAATCGATCTTCGACGTCCAACGGCGCATCATGCAGCAGACGAGCGTGCTGCCGATGTTCGAGGAAGACCGCTTCCTCTGCTCGTTTCAGCACATCTTTTCGGGAGGCTATGCGGCCGGGTACTACAGCTACAAGTGGGCCGAAGTGCTCAGCGCGGATGCGTTCTCCGCTTTTGAAGAAGCCGGCCTCGACAACGACGTTGCTGTCCGTGAAACAGGCCGCCGCTTTCGGGACACGGTGCTCTCCCTGGGAGGCAGCCGCCACCCGATGGACGTCTTCCGCGACTTTCGCGGCCGCGATCCCAGCCCGCACGCACTACTCAAACACTACGGTCTGTTGAAGGACCCCGCTTGAGTCGCACGTCGGAACATGGAGCCTTCTGAGTAACCCGAGGCGTCAGCGAGGGCGGCAGCGCCGGTCTTGGCTGCTGACTCGGGTAACGATGGGGGGGAAGGCTTACGCGACACGTTTCTCCTGTTCGGGCAGCGAGATCGTGCGGGTCCAGGCCGCCCGAGCGACGCCCAGGCTTTCCGCCAGCGATCGCACAACGCGCTCCTGCCGCTCGGCGCCCAGTTCGGGATAGATCGGCAGGGCGACCGTTTGAGCGGAGGCCCGTTCGGCTTCGGGAAACTCACCCGCACAATGCCCCAGCGAGGCGAAGCACTCCTGCAGATGCAGCGGTTGTGGGTAATACACGGCGCATCCGACTTCCCGGGATCGGAGCCCCTGCAGCACATTGTCCCGCCGCCCACCGGCGACGCGGACGACGTACTGATTGTAGACGTGTTCCTGACCACTCGGGCAACTGGGCAGTTCCAGAAGATCCGTTAAGCGGTAGTCCGAGATCAGGGATTCATAA
>JAHBXU010000220.1 GCA_019636315.1 Planctomycetaceae bacterium
CGTCCATCATTTGCAGTCTCGGGACCTTGATGACAATGACGGTCGCCGCCGCCGGCGCATGGGCCGCTGACTGGACGACATATCGCGGCGACATCGAACGTCGGGGGGGATCGGCCGAGTCGCTTCCCGACGTCCTCCCCCTGCAATGGGTCATCATCCCGCCCGCGGCTCCGGAGATGGCGTTCTCGGACGCCGACGGCCGCGTGATGGAAGGCAAGCTGATTGAGGCTCGTGTGAGCTTCGACTCGTCTTTTCAAACGGTTGTTGCCGACGGCCGCGCGTACTACGGCTCGTCGGTCGATCACCAGTTGCACTGCGTCGATCTGAAAACCGGTCAGTCGTTGTGGACGTTTTTCACCGGGGGGCCGATCCGGCTCGCTCCCATGCTGGTCAATGGCCGCGCTTACTTCGGCTCGGATGACGGGCATGCCTACTGCGTCGATGCCGTCACAGGGAAGGAGGTCTGGTCCCTGCGCGCCGGGCCGCGCGAGGACTGGCTGATTGCACGAGGCGAGATGATTTCCCGGTGGCCGGTCCGGACCGGACTCCTCGTCGACAAAGGCGTGGCATACTTCGGCGCAGGCATTTTCCCGCACGAGAACATCTACCTGTATGCAGTCAATGCTGACGATGGCCGCGTGATCTGGAGACAGGACAACGTGAGCGCCGCCGACGCGGGCCGCAATGATCTCTCGCCGCAAGGCTATCTGCTTGCGACCGAAGACGAGTTGATCATTCCCTCGGGACGATCCATGCCGGCGTTGTTCGATCGGGCCACCGGGGAGTTTCTCCAGAAGCGGGCGTACAGCTGGCGGACGGAAGCCGGGGGCGTGGTTGGTGGTACGAAGGCCCTGTTGGCGGACGGGCAGCTTTACTCGGGTGGCGAACATCACGTCTTCGCAGTGGATCAGAAGACTGGAGACAGCGGTTTCGGCTGGTTTGAAGGTCGGCAGATGGTGGTCGCCGGCGACGATGCGTTTATGGCAACCGGTTCGCGATTGTTGCGGGTCAACCGCTTGGAGTACGCCATCGCGAGCCGCAAGCGGCACGCGATTGAACGGGAACTTTATGATCTCCAGCGATTGTTGTCGCGGACGCCGGAGAAGGCGGAGGAGATTCGAGCTCAGATTGCGACGAAAAATGATGAGCTGAAAGGACTGGTCGATATCGGGGTCATCTGGAAGCAGGCGACAGACGACGACGCAGCGCTGCTGGCAACCGCGTCGCACGTCATCCTCGGCGGAAACGGCCGCGTGATCGCCTACTCGATTGATTCGGGCGACGTCGCTTGGGTTGCCGAAGTCGATGGTCAAGCCACGGGACTGTCTCTCGCGGACGGTCGTCTCCTCGTCAGCGCTACGTCCGGCAACATCTACTGTTTCGGATCGGCGGAACCGGCCGGTCAGGTTGTTCGACACGAACCGGCGTTTGTGGACTATCCGGCGAAGGGCGCGACCCCCTATCGGCGCGCCGTGGAAGCCGTGCTCGCGGAACTCGGTCTCCGGCAGGGCTATTGCCTGGTCCTTGATGGAAATCTTGGACAGCTCGCCTACGAACTGGCGCGGCAGAGCAACTTGAAAGTGTACATGCTCGAAGACGACCCGGCCAAAGCGGCCCAGGCACGACGCCTTCTGGCCGACTGCGGACTCTATGGTCGTCGCGTCACCGTGCATCATTTCAACGGCGAGATCCCCTATTCCAACTTTTTCGCGAATCTGATCGTCAGCGACGAACAAGTGCTCACTCAGGGCACCCGGCTCGATACTCCGCCCGAGGTCATCGGACGACTGCTGAAGCCGTTGGGGGGCGTGCTCTGGACAATGGAGCGAACCGTATTCCGCTGGGGCGGTGACAACGAGACGGTCTATGCGGCCATGGGGTTTGATCCGACAGAAGCCGAGCTGCAGACCTCCGATTCCGGATTCGCCGAAGTCTATGTCAAACGCCTTGCGCTGCCAGGTGCGGGCGATTGGTCGCATCAGTACGGCAACGCCGCCAATACGGCCATCAGTCGCGACACGCGCATCAAGGGAGACTTGGGCGTTCTGTGGTACGGCGACCCGGGACCCGGCGATATGGTAAATCGTCACGAAGGCGCCGTGGGGCCGCTGGCGGTCGGAGGGCGGTTGATCATTCAAGGCGAAACGACCATCAAGGCGTACGACGCTTACAACGGCGTGCATCTGTGGACCTATGAGAACGAGAAGGCGGTGCGAACGGGCGTCTTCCAGAATCAGAATCCGGGAAACCTCGCGGCGACTGCCGACCGAATCTATCACTTCCTTGGAGACGAATGCTTCGAACTGGATGCGGCGACGGGTGCGACACTGGCCACGTACCGTCTGCCCAAGACGGCCGATCAGGGTAAACACGAATGGGGCTATATTGCCGTCCAGGACGGGACGCTCGTCGGAACGGCCACGGTGCGCGACGAAATCGAAGCCCGGCAACGCCGGCGCGGCCGCGCGACGGTCGACGCGACCGATTCGTTGTTCGCCATCGATCTGACGACCGGTAAGCATCGGTGGTCCTATCAGGGAAAATCGATCTCTCATCACACCATCGCCATTGGCCCGGAGCAGGTGTATTTCATTGACAGTTCCGTTACGAGCGCCCAGCGGAAGGAGATCCTCGATCAGGATAAGTCGCATCTCGTCAATCTGACCGGCAAGGAACGCGAACTGGCCGAGGAACGTCTGAAGAACGCCGACCTCCGCATGGCCACGGCGCTCGACCTCAAGACGGGCGAGAAGAAATGGGAGCATCCCGTTGACGTCACCGATTGCAGCGATATCGGAATCGGCGGCGGCAAACTGACCCTGATGTATTCGGACGGCGTCTTGATCCTCGGAGGAGCCAAC
The DNA here is from genome assembly GCA_019636315.1 of Planctomycetaceae bacterium. Classification (GTDB taxonomy): domain Bacteria; phylum Planctomycetota; class Planctomycetia; order Planctomycetales; family Planctomycetaceae; genus JAHBXU01. Next base: position 2,862 of record JAHBXU010000220.1, read on the forward strand.
GCCAACGGTCACTACTGGCAGCAGTTTATCGACGGCGAATTTGAGCGACGGCGGCTTGTCGCGCTTTCCGCTGACGACGGCTACAAGTTGTGGGCCAAAGATGCCAACTACCGTCACCGACCGATTATCATCGGCAACCAGGTGCTCGCCGAACCGTGGATGTACGATCTGCACACGGGTGACATCCGCTTGCGTCCGCATCCGTTGACCGGCAAGGAAGAACCGTGGTCGATCATTCGCACGGGGCACCATTGCGGCATGCTCACAGGCTGCGATTCGGGCATGCTCATGTTCCGCTCGGGATATACCGGGTTCTACGATCTGGAAGCGGACGCCGGGACGCGGCACTTCGCCGGACATCGCCTTGGCTGCTGGATCAACGCCATCCCGGCCAATGGCCTGGTCATGATTCCCGAAGCCAGTGCCGGCTGCGTATGCCAGTTCTCCATTGCCTCCACGATCGTCCTGGAGCCCCGCGAAACGCAGCGTCCCTGGGCGATCTTTAGTGCGGTCGGCGCCAAGACACCCGTGCAGCAGATGGCAATCAATTTGGGTGCGCCGGGCGACCGCAAGGCCGACGACGGGACCGTGTGGTTGTCCTATCCCCGATATGCCGCCTACAAGGAGACATCGCTGGATGTGAAGCTGGACCTGGCTCCGGAGTTCACAACCGACGGGGGATATCGCGACGTCAACGAAGATTCGACCAGCGTCAAGGGGACCGACATCCCCTGGTTGTACACGTCCTGGGCAGACGGGTTGACGAAGTTGACCCTTCCCCTGCTGGGCGAGGGAGACGAACCGGCGACCTACACGGTGCGGCTGCACTTTACCGAACGCAAGTCGCCGGCACGTTTCTCCGTCAAGCTGAATGGCCAGACGGTGGACGAAGTGACGCTCGGGGCCGCACCCGCAACGGGACCGGAAGTCACGGCGATGGTACGGGAGTACGGAGACATGAGCGTGACGGACACGCTGACCGTGGAACTTGTGCCGATCGAGGGCGCTCCTGCACTCCACGCGATCGATGTGCGGCGGAGTGAGTGAGAGTTCTCGGATTGAACCCTCGCAGACGCGGCGGGCACGGTCGTTCGGACTCAACACATTCAGTGGGGGGCTGCGGTTGGAGCAACGTCAGCAGCCGATCCCCCGACTGGGACTCCTGTTGGACCAGACCAGGCCGCCCATCTCTGCTCACTTTGATTCAAAGAGTGGATGAGAGTATGTCGCTTCGAATGATCTCGGTCTTGCTGATTCTTGCGGGCACTTTATGCGTCCGGCCATTGCCGGGAGCTGAGCCAGCCCAACAGGAGGTCCATCGCGAAGCGACGGTCACCGTTTCCTTGAACTACCTGTTGTCCCTCCCGCCGGGGTATGAAAAGCAGGACGCGTGGCCGCTGTTATTGTTCCTGCATGGCGGCGGCGAGCGCGGCGATAATCTCGCGCTGGTGAAGACCCACGGCCCCCCGAAAATGATCGCGGCAGGACAGCCGTTTCCCTTTGTTGTCGTCAGTCCGCAGTGCCCCAGGGACGGCTGGTGGCAACCGACGGAGCTGTTAACGTTGCTGGATGACGTGGAGAGAACGTGCAAAATTGACAAGGATCGGATCTATGTGACCGGCCTGAGTCTCGGAGGCATGGGCACCTGGGAGTTGGCTGCGTACGCTCCGGAGCGGTTTGCGGCGATCGTCCCGATCTGCGGCGGCGGTGAGGCGTATTGGGCCCGGCGGATCTCGAAAGTCCCCACCTGGGTGTTTCACGGAGCGGAGGACGTCGGCGTCCCGCTCCGCCGCTCCCAGGAAATGGTCGATGCGCTCCGTAAGGCCGGCGGCGAAGTGCGATTCACCGTCTATCCTCACACGGGCCACTTGTCATGGACGACGACTTACAACAACCCCGAACTGTACAGTTGGCTGCTGCAGCAGCGCCGTCAGAATCGATAACTCCTGATGACGGCCCCGACTGTTTGCATCGCCGGCAAGGACGACCCAGGTTTCATGTCACATGCGTCCCCCCCCGTCGCACTCATTACCGGCGGCGCCCGGGGCATTGGCCTGGGGATCGCACGCTGCCTTGCCGCGGAAGGTTTTCATCTGGCGCTCAACGGCGTGCGCGACGAGACAGAAGTTGCAGAAACGTTGGCCCAACTGCACCGGGAGGCACCGGCAACGGACGTTGTTTATTGCCGCGGCGACGTCAGTTTCGCGGAGGATCGCGAACGCCTGGTGGAACAGGTCCGCAACCGTTTTGGGCGGCTCGACGTGCTGGTCAACAACGCCGGCATTACGTCCCCGGGGCGTAAGGACATTCTTGATGCGGAAGAAGCAAGCTTTGACCGCGTTGTGGGGGTGAATCTCAAGGGACCGTTCTTTCTCACGCAGCTTGTCGCCAGATGGATGCGGGAGCAGCGGACTGTCCATCCCGAACGTCGGTTGTGCGTGGTCAACGTGTCGTCCATTTCGGCTGAGTTCGTCTCCATTAATCGCGGTGATTACTGTTTGACTAAAGCGGCGACTGGGATGGCGACCAAGTTGTGGGCCGTGCGTCTGGCCGAATTTGGCATCGACGTTTACGAAGTGCAGCCAGGCGTCATTCGCAGCGATATGACGGCCGGCGTTACCGAGAAGTATGATCGGCTGATCACCGATGGCCTCACGCACGAGCGTCGCTGGGGGGAATCTCAGGACGTCGGCCGCGCTGTGGCCGCTTTAGTCCGGGGTGACATCCCTTATGCCACCGGGCAGGTTCTCAAGATCGACGGGGGAATGACGATCCGTGCCATGTGACGATTGACTCCGCGCGATTCATTCGCCATCGTGGGCAATTCGTACTCCCTTGTCCGAACGGCAAAAAGGTCCCTGGAGTTGACTGATGGTTGATGCACTGACACGCCGCGACTTTCTCACCTCGGCCGGCACGATTGCCGCTGGACTGACGATGGCCGGGCTTCCCCTGAGCCGCGCGGCTGCGGCCGATCCGGAACCACTGTATCGCGTCTCGTTGGCCGAGTGGTCGCTCCATCGGGCGATTTTCAGCGGAAAACTCAACCACCTCGACTTCGCCAAAACATCCAAGGAAGAATTTGGCATCGACGCCGTCGAGTACGTCAGCCAGTTTTTCAAGGACAAAGCCCGTGACGAAAAGTATCTGGCCGACATGAAGCAACGGGCGGCCGATCATGGTGTTAAGAATCTTCTGATCATGATCGACGGAGAAGGTCAACTGGGCGACGCCGATGAGAGCAAGCGCCGACAGGCGGTGGAAAACCATCACCCCTGGGTCGAGGCGGCCAAGTTCCTCGGTTGCCATGCCATCCGGGTCAATGCGGCCAGCAGCGGAACGTATGAGGAACAACAGGACCGCGCCGCGGACGGCTTGCGGAAACTGACCGAGTTCGCCGAGCCGCACGGAATCTCCGTCATCGTCGAGAACCACGGCGGTCTCTCATCCAATGGCGATTGGCTGGCGGGCGTGATGAAGAAAGTCGACAATCCCAATTGCGGCACGCTGCCGGACTTTGGCAACTTCCGTGTCGCGCCCGGCGAATGGTACGACCGCTACCAGGGTGTGGAGCAGTTGATGCCGTATGCCAAGGCCGTGAGCGCGAAATCACATTTCTTCGCCGGCGGACGGGAAGTGCATACCGACTATCGCCGCATGATGAAGATCGTGGTCGACGCCGGATACCACGGTTACGTCGGCATCGAATGGGAAGGCTCTTACCCGGACGAGTACGGCGGCATCCGGCTCACCAAGGAGTTGCTGGAAACCGTGCGGGACGAACTGTCAGCATGAAACGGCCCGCTGGCAGAAGACTTCGGCATACCTTCTGTCAGTTGTCCCGCTCTGGTGCGCCATCGTCCGTCTTCGGAGGCCGGATGTGACAATCCGCCGACTGCGACGCGCGATGGCGC
>JAHBXU010000221.1 GCA_019636315.1 Planctomycetaceae bacterium
TCCTTCTGAACGTTTGCGCTCCAGACGGCTTCTCCGGTCTCCCAGACAAGTCCGGGAAGTCCCTCGCCGCGCTGGAAAACGCGATCACGGCTGGCCTGGCACAATCCGCGATAAGTCGGTTCGTCGTCGAAGTACCAGATTTCGGACGACTTCAGACCGGTTCCCTGATCGTCGGGCAACAGGACGTGACCGACCGGCCAGCCCGTTACGGAGCAAAGAACCTCGACGCACCGCGTGAGTGCATCCTCGAATGACTCGGCGGAGGTTGAGAGCGTGGTCACCTGGTGCAACAGTCGGCCCTCGAGCGCCATCGAAGTGCGCCGGGATTCTGCACCGTCCCGTGCCTCTCCATGCTGGAGAAAACAGATGAAGAGCGGGTTGTCCCCCATCCGCAACAGAGTGGTCATGACTTCGACAGGAAACTCCAGCCCGTCGCGTCGGACGGCGGAAATTTCAAGCCGCTGATTGAGAATGCCGCACACTCCGGTTTGACGAAACTGCTCCAATTCGGCCCAGTGATCATCACGGTTGTGTTCCGGAACAATCAGCGACGCCAGGAATTGTCCAATCACCTCGTTGCGGGAGAAACCGAAGATCGCCTCGGCCTGGGGAGACCAGTCCACGACGCGGCCGTCCAGATCCATCGTGACCACCGCCACCTCGGCCGCGCCGTCAATGACGCGATACCAGTCTGGGGCAGGGAATGCTCGGTGGTCCGGCCTGTCAGATGAGGGATGACGCATCGGAGCAAGAGTACAACAAGAGTCAGTCTCGGCGAGTTCGGTTCGGTGGGGGCTTTCGATGCGAATGCGCCTCGACGCGGGCGGAAACTCCGATCTCGTTGATCCATGATCCCGCGCAGCAACAATCCGATTGTTCCCCATCCAATGCGAAACAATCGGAGATAAACCCAACCGTCGCGTGATGCGGCATCTGTCCGGATGGCCGCAACAACTTAAGGATTGGAAGCCGGTCCCGAGTCGTCAAGCTCATCGACTTTCTGCTCGGCCCGGTGCAGGACATCTCTGGTGGTGTCAACGGCCTTTTCCGTCGCGTCCTCGAGTTTTTCGACCGCACCGTGCGTATCTTCTTTGATTTGCTGCTTATCGATCGTGATGGTGGCGGCCGAATCGTTGCTGCTGAAGGACAGCCAACCGGCCAGCCCGAGTATCAGGATCACCACGGCTGCAATCAAGAGACCTTTCATCGTGCCCCTCCTGATTGGAAGAATTTTTGGAACTGGCAGAAAATGAAAGCACACCCGAGAAGTGGCAAGGCAGGAGCGCGGGCCAGTGATCCGTCCCTACCAGAAACTTCTCGGGCGAGCATGATTTCTCAGGGAGCCGTGCGGCGCCCTGGCTGTTGTCACCAATCGATTGGACTGCCGACGGCCATGTCAACTCCGCCGGTTGGCTCAGCCTGGCATGGACCTCCGGCAGCCCTCGCTAAACGTGAGTGCGCCGGCCTGTGACCAGGGCCACCACGAACGCGATCAGGAATACGACGAACAGGACTTGTGCGATCCAAGTCGCGGTTCCCGCCACCCCGCCGAATCCCAGGACGGCAGCGATCAGTGCGATGATGAGAAACGTGATTGCCCAGGACAACATGGTTGGCTTCCTTCCGTAAATTAGGGAGAGGTGAGTGATCAGTTTTCAGACGGACGGTCGGTTTCAACTTCGATGGTGTGGCTGCCATCGTCGATCGACCGGTTGACTTCCACATCCACACCGGGAGCCTCAATGTCGAGAACCCGTTCCTCGCGCGGTTGACAACCGGCCAGCGACATGCCCATCGCCAGGACGGTCGACCCGCTCAACAAAGTTGTCAGAAACGAGTTCGGTCGATGTGATGCCACAAACAACTCCCTGGATGGGTGACTCAGTGCTGGTCGTCAATCGTTCTCGCGAATGACCCGTTCGAGCGGTGCCGGGCGACACTTGACTCGTTGAGATCCCTTGATGCAATCAACGTGCCGTCGCTCCGCTGTTGCGTGCAAGACAGGTCGAGTCAGAGGGTTGCGTCGTTTTGCCGCTCTTTCAACCCCTCCGCCGTGAGGGGGGAAGTGATCGGGCGGGACGCTTGCTGATCGACCAGCGTTCAGAGCGTCAGTGGGGAGGCGCGTTCGGAGAGTCGACGGAGATGCTCTTGTCGACGGAAATGTTGAACGTAGAGATCCGGTCGCGCACTTTGCCACGCGTGATCCCCAGGATCTCGGCGGCTTTCGATTGGTTGCCGCCGGTTTCCTGCAGCACGCGCGCGATCAGCAACCGCTCCATGAAGACCAACGCTTCGCCATACAGGTCGTTTGACCCGCAGGCCAGCCGCGTCTCAATGAACTGCAGCAAGTCCGCGGCAGGCAAAGACTCACCGGTTGGCTCCGAGGTGATTCCCCCGCGCACCTCCGGCGGGAGAAATTCCGGAACGATCACCGTCCCTGTGGCGCTCAGCACGGCCTGGCGCATAACGCTTTGCACTTCGCGCATTCCCGGGCCAGGGATACCCGGTCAACTGAGCCAGAGCATCGGGCGACAGTCCCTCGATTTCCGGCTTGTTCAGGCTCGTGTGTGGCACGCGTGAGAAAGTGCTGCAGCAGCAACGTGACATCATCCCCCGTTGGCACAGGGGAAGGTGGATGCTCACCGTTGAGTCGGTAGAAGAGATCCGCACGAAACAGGCCGTCCTCGACCATCTCCTCAGGGGACGGTTCGTGGCGGCGATGATACTGGACATCCGTCTGAATTGTCTCATTGCCCCCACACGCTCGAATTCGCTGCTCTAGGCAGTCGCGCACCTTCCTGAACCAGCGGGGACATGTCTCCCACTTCATCCAGAAAAATCGTCCTCCGTTGCATTGCTCGAACTTGCCAATCCGGCGGTCCGCGCCCGGTGAAAGAACCCTTCTCGTGCTAACTCGCTCTCCAGCAAGTTCTCAGGAATCGCGGCATAATTCACCTCAATGAAGAATGTTCAGATCGGCTGCTGTGCTGGTACAGGGCCACGGGCTGCGGTTTCCCTTGCCCGTCCCATCTCGCGCCGCGGATTCAGGACGGTCACGTTCTGCTGGGCGACGCGGCCGATCGCCGCCGAACCGTCCAGCATCCGCGGGCTGCGGCCGATGAACAACACTCCAGCCGATGCTTCCGCATCGACCGTCGGCAGTGCGACGGGAGCATTCATCAATCGTCGCGTCTTGAGCGCGCAGCCACCAGCGTTTTCAGTGATGGGAAGATCAGCGGTTTGAGGACATAGTCATATCCCCCTAACCATGGCTTCGCCGTATCGCATCGGTCGGAGGTAATGAAGATGACCGGCGAACTGACGATCGAGTCGCCGCACCTGTTTGAAACCTCCAGACCTGAGGCCCCCGGCAGCATAATGTCCAGCAAAAGGACATCCGGTCGCTCCTGCTCAATGAGTCGCAACCCCTCTTCGGAGGTCATGGCTGTGATGATCGGGATGTTCAACGACGCCAGACCCTGCTCGATGAGGTGCAGGACCGTTCGATCATCGTCTATCGCCAGGACCGGAGTGGACATCAGTGGAGCCTGTGAAACGGCCTGTTTTCTGCCATCATGGCGAAAGCGGCGCGTCGGGTCGAGTCCGGCGATGCGCCACGGACGGTAGATTTTTGACAGGGAGTAGTGACTTCCTCCTTCCGACAGGTATGATACTCGTCGGTCACGGAGTCAGCGGCGGCGGTGCGTCAAGTCTGCCGGCGGCAGGACCGATCGAGCGCGGAGCCGCTGTCTTCTGAGGAACCTTCCATGACCGTGCCGGAGTTTTCGGTCGCCGGGGTGAATGACGCCCGTCAAGCGCCCTCTCTTGGGCGTGAAGGTTGCCCTGCGTTTCTCAAGTTGAGCGTCCAAACTCCCTTGGTGAGGATACGATTCCGGCGATCCGTCTATCGCTCACGATCCCGAAGCGCTTCGGGATTTCCCTGGTGGAAGCGTCAACATCATCAGGGGCAGGCTGCCATTCAGACCAGCCATTTCCAGGAAACGGCAAGGTGATTGGCGCAGGTCCGTCTTTCCGGACGGATTCCGTCAGGCACATTGGTGGCGAGAAACTTTCCCATGTCGCACACGCTTGTCAGGTCGAGCGAGCTTCAACCGGAGGAACAGCCTCGCGGCCTGGAAGAGCTGACGGCCGTTACCGCATTCGCAGACCAGTGGACCAGGCTGGATGCCCCGCAAATTGTCACGGCGCTCGCTGATGAACTCGGCCCGATGATCCATGCCGAGATACTCTGGGTTACCTGGGACGGTCCAGAGGACCGTCGCTATGAAGCCGCGTTCCTCGCCGAGTCCGCCTTGTCAACCAGCGACCGTATTGCGGCAGCGAGGCGTTATTTCAGACAGCGTGAGGAAGAGTCCGGGGTTCGATATGCGAACACCTCTGACTCAGAAGGGGATTCCGAACGAGAAATAATGCTCCCCGTTGACGGTTTGCCCAACCTGTCCGGGGAACCGCCGCATCTTGTCGACATGACTTTTGGACGCACAGACAGGTCCGGTCGATTGAGAGCCGTTTCATCCAGGCCCGGGTTCCCGACCGAAGTGGACATGCTCATTCTCCGCGTGGCCTGCAATCAAGCGGCGGCGATCCTCGAGCGTTGGAACGCAGAACAAGAGTTTCTCCACCGCGAAACGAACCTCCGCCGCAAGGAGCATGAACTGCGTGATTTTGTGGAAAGCGCGCCCGTCGGCCTGCATTGGATCGATGCCGAGGGAATCATCCTCTGGGCCAATCGGGCCGAGTTGGATCTCCTGGGCTACTCGGCAGAGGAGTACATCGGGCATTCGCTGGCAGAATTCCATGTTGACGAAGCGGCGCGCGATCAGTTGCTTGCCTGTTTGCGACGCCACGAACCGATCGAAAGCCTGGAAGCGCGCGTGCGATGTCGGGATGGTTCGCTGCGTGATGTGGCCATCACGGCGAATGTTTACCGGGAAGACGGCCGCTTCATCCATAGCCGTTGCTTTACCCGCGACGTCACACAATGGAAGCAAACCGAACGTCGTCTGACGGCGAAACGTGCTGTCACGCGAATTCTTTCGGAGGTCGGCTCATTCGACGAAGCCGCACCGCAAATTCTTCGAGCCCTCCGCGAGTGCCTCGATGCCGATGTCTGCGACCTGTGGCTGTTGGATGAGTTGGGTTCCACACTCACTCTGGCGGCGGTTGACTGTGACGAAGCCGAAGATTTGCAGCCATTTCTGGAGCAGAGCCGTCGGACCAGGTTTGGCATGGGGGAAGGTCTGCCCGGTCGCGTGTGGCAGACTCGAAATGCGCAATGGGTTGAGCAGGCCGCCATCGAAGATAACTTTCCACGTGCGGCCGCCGCGATTGCCGCTCATCTCCAGACCGCCGCAGCGTTTCCCATTGTCACCGGAGCAGAGTTTTTCGGCGTCGTTGAGATTTTTACGCAACGGCGGCTTCAGCGGGACGAACCGCTCCTGGCCATGATGGCCACGGCCGGCGCTCAGATTGGACAGTATCTTCGTCAGTCAAGATCGCGTCGCGCGCTGCGGGAACAGGTGTCGCGGAAAGCGGCCATTCTCGAGTCCGCGTTGGATTGCATTGTGACCATGGATCACCAGGGTCGTATTGTCGACTTCAACCCGGCCGCTGAGAAGACGTTTGGCTATCGGCGCGCCGAAGTCATCGGTCAGCCGCTCGCCGAGATGATCATTCCCCCTCGCTTGCGAGAGCAGCACAATTCGGGCCTCCAACGCTATCTGCGAACGGGCGTCTCCTCGATCATTAACCGTCGGACGGAATTGTCCGCCATGCGGTCCGATGGGACGGAGTTCCCCGCCGAATTGGCCGTCGTCCCCACGCGTCCCGAGGATGGACCGCCTTTCTTCGCCGCCTATCTGCGCGACTTGTCCGAATGGAAGCATGCCGAGCGACAACGACAGGCCATCGAAGAGCGGTTTGCCTCCTTCATGAAACATCTTCCGGGCGCTGCCTGGATCAAGGACGCTCTCGGCCGCTACATCTATGCGAACGAGTTCGCTCAGAAGATTTTTCGGACCCCGCTCGAAGACTTGCAGAAGAAAACCGACTGGGAAGTCTTTCCGGTCGAAACCGCGCGCCAGTTTCGCGAGCACGACGAGGAAGCCCGTCAAACGGCCCACGGCATCCAGACCATTGAGCAACTCCAGCACGGCGATGGCGTCGTGCACCATTCGCTCGTCAACAAGTTTCCCATCTTTAACGGACGGGACGAACCGGAGTATGTCGGCGGAATCGCGTTCGACGTCACCGACTGGCAACTCGCCGAAGCGGCTCTCCGAGACAGCGAAGCAAAGCTCCAGGCGATTCTCGACAACACGCCGGCGTGCGTGTTCGTCAAGGATCTTCAGGGGCGCTATACGCTGGTCAACGAAAGCATGCTCGAGTTATTCGGATGGTCGAGCGCCGAGGTTGCCCTGGGCAAAACCGACTTCGATCTGTTTCGCCATGACGCGGCCGAAGTCTATACCCGCAACGATCAACAGGTGATGCAGAGCGGCCTGCCATGCCAGTTCGAAGAGGTTGCTCCTGAAGCCGCCGGCAGAGTCTACCTCGTCTTAAAATTCCCGATTCGCGATCACACGGGAGCCGCCTACGGACTCTGCGGCGTCGCGACGGATATCTCGGAACGCAAGCGCGCGGAAGAAGCACTGCGCAAAGGGGAGGAACGGCTGCGATTCACCCTCGAAGCAGCCGGCGCCGGAAGCTGGGATTGGGATATCACCACGGGCCGCGTCGAATGGTCCGA
>JAHBXU010000222.1 GCA_019636315.1 Planctomycetaceae bacterium
TACTACGAGGCGCGTCGCCGCTGGCCGGATTTCCCCGTACTGATGGGGGTCGGCAATCTGACTGAACTGACCGAGGTCGATTCGGCCGGCGTCAATATGCTTCTGGCCGGCATCTGTCAGGAGCTGGGCATCACCAGCGTGCTGACGACGGAGGTAATCCATTGGGCCCGATCGTCCGTGCAGGAGTTCGACCTGGCGCGGCGGCTGGTGCGGCACGCAGTGAAGCATCAGACGCTGCCCAAGCACGTGGATTCTTCGCTGGTGCTGTTGCGCGACGCGCGCATCAATGAGTTTGGAGCAGAGACGCTGGAGAGGATGGCGTCGAGTCTTACGGATCCCAATTTTCGTATTTTTGTGGAGCGTGGTGAGGTGCACGTGATGAACCGCGACGGCTATTGGCGGGGAACAGACGCCTTCGAGCTTTTTGACCGCTTCACTGCAGGGACGGCGCCGCTCGACGCTTCACATGCGTTCTATCTTGGCTATGAATTGTCGAAAGCGGTGACTGCTCTGACTGTCGGAAAACGCTATATACAGGATAGTGCTCTCACCTGGGGGTTCCTCACGGTCCCGGAAGTGAGCGCCCATGAACGACGGCGGACTCCCTGAGGTCCGAGTGACGGTCGCGAGACCGGGATGGAGAATGAAAGGAATGCGGAACTTCGCGGATGCGGCAGATCGAAACGGCTCTCTCTGCGTGTTCTCAAGTGGAGGCTCAGGAACACGGGGGAGAGTCGCATGCGGCACGGAGACTCCATGAGTTGTCGTCCTGTTCGGCGCGAATCCGCGTTCCCTCCTCGCCCGGTCAATGGACGACGATGAGTCTGTCGTCCACGCGGTTTTGTGGTTGATATGGTGGGGGAAGCCTACCCTGCAACATGTTGGGGATACGATTTCGATGCCGTTGCCATTGGTGCATGAGCTTGATCCGCCGCCTGATGTCTTCGGGGCGCTGGCGGCGTTGTCGACGTGGAGCAACGTCGTCCTGCTGGAGAGTGCATTGCTGCGCGACGGCGTCGGACGATATTCGTATCTCACGGCTGAGCCATACCGCACGGTGGAACTCGCGGCTCCTCAATACGGGGAATCACCGTTTGAAGAGTTGCGGGGGCATTTGACGGGGGCCGCTTGCGAGCGGATTCCGGGACTGCCGCCGTTTCAAGGCGGAGCAATCGGTCTGCTGGCGTATGAACTGGGGCAATGCTGGGAGCATCTGCCGCGGGCCGCACACGACGAGTTCTCGTTGCCGGTGATGGTCGCTGGGGTTTACGACTGGGTGCTGGCGTGGGACCACGTGGAACGTCGGGCGTGGATCATCGCACATGGGGGAGGCGGAGCGACCGCTTCCGGTGCGGCTGCGCTGCGGGCGGATCGACGGATCGAGGCGGTGCTCGATGCCCTCCGCACGTTTGAGCCTCGGATGCTCCGTCCTGCCCCACGGTCGCAAGTTGGTCTCCACGCACCTGTCCATCCAGTGCCTGGGGCGGAAGGCGTGTTGAGTAACTTCAGTCGCGACGACTATCTGACGGCCGTCGAACGTGTGATCGAGTTCATCCGTGCGGGAGATATATTTCAAGCGAATCTGTCGCAGCGGCTGATTGCGCCGGCGCTGTGCTCGCCGCTGGAATTGTATGGTCGACTCCGGCGCCGCAACCCGGCGCCGTTTGCCGCGTACTTCGCGCACGACGATTGGGCCGTGCTCAGTGCATCGCCGGAGCGGTTTCTCCGATTGGAGAATGGGCGAGTTGAGACACGGCCCATCAAAGGAACCCGGCGACGACGTCCGGGGCCGGAGGCAGACCTCCTCACCCGCGACGAACTGCGCGAGAGCGAGAAGGACCGCGCCGAGAACGTGATGATCGTCGACCTGCTGCGGAACGATCTGTCGAAAGTCTGCCGGCCCGGATCGATTCGCGTTTCGCAGTTGTGCGAGGTCGAGACTTACGAAACCGTGCAACACCTTGTCTCGGAAGTGTGCGGCGATCTTTGCGAGGGCCGCGATTTCTGGGATCTGCTGGCGGCGACGTTTCCCGGAGGGTCCATCACGGGCGCGCCAAAGATCCGGGCGATGGAGATTATCACCGGGTTGGAGCAAGTCGTCCGCGGCCCGTATTGTGGGTCGCTTGTCTGGTGCGGTTTCGACGGCGCGGCCGACAGCAGCATCCTGATCCGCACGTTCATTCAAAAGGGAGGCTGGGTCCATTGCCCGGCCGGCGGCGGCATCGTCGTCCTCTCCGACCCGGTGGCCGAGTACGAGGAGACGCTCCACAAGGCCGAGGGCATGCTGCGAGCGCTCCTATAGAGAGCGTCAGGCCATCACCCGCGAGATGGCCACGTGGATTTCGATCCGCGGACGGAACGCATCCGCTGGATGGTGATGGCGCGTTCATTCATGCGAATCACTGCGGCTCCGATGTTCTGCACTGTTGAGTGGACGCGCCCACGCGGTGATCGTCGTGCTCGGTGCAGTAGACCGTCTCTGTTCTTCAGAATAGAATTTCCAACTGCAATCGCCCGTGGGGAAAGGGGCCGTGTTGCCGAATGACCAGACGCGAAACGGCCGCTGTCGCAGTGGCCCGTGTTGTGTCCCAACCGGAATCGCCCCATGCGTCTCCCTTCCGCGATCTTGCCGATCGCCGCAGTGTTTGTCGCCGGATTGCCTCTCGTGGTTCGCGGCGCCGAGCCGGTCTCTTCACGATCAGCCGATTCGCGTTCGATCGCGTCGGCGACGCTGACGGAAATTCAGTGGCGGCAACTGGACAACTCAGTCGACCAGGCGCTGGCTTATCTCATCACACAGCAGAACCGCGACGGTTCGTTTCAAACCATTGAGACAGGACAACCGGGCATTACGAGCTTGTGTGTGCTGGCGTTTCTGTCGCGTGGGAATGTTCCCGGTGAGGGGCCCTATGGGGATGCGCTCAATCGAGCGATCGACTTTGTTCTGAATCAACAAAGGAACGATGGACTGCTGTTTGGAATGCCGGTCGGAGGATGGTCGCACAGCAATCCGGCCCATACGGGCATCTACAATCACGCCATTGCCGGGCTGATGCTGGCCGAAGTGTATGGCATGGCGGATCCCGAGCGGGAGGAACGGATTCGCATCGCGGTCGAGCAGGCGGTGCAGTTCACCTTGAAGCACCAGAGCCGCTTCAATCGCAATGCCGTCGAGCAAGGGGGCTGGCGTTATCTGAAATTGGCCGATCAGCGGAGCGACGCGGACCTGTCGATCACGTCGTGGCAATTGCTGTTCCTGCGATCGGCCCGGAACGCGGAGTTTGAAGTCCCGGAACGCGCGATCGCGGAGGCGCTGTCGTATGTCGAACGTTGCTTCGACCCCCGTCGGGGAACGTTTGTGTATTGCATCGTGTCCGGCCGGCAGGTGACTCCCGCCATGGCCGGCGCCGGAATCGTTTCCCTTTCCATGGGAGGACGTCACGATTCCCCGCCTGCCCTGCGTGCGGCTCAGTGGATGGAGCAGCTTCCCTTCAGAAGCTACGGGCGGGTTGAGCGGTATCACTACAGTGCGTACTACTGCAGTCAGGCGGCATTTCAACTGGGAGGCGAACACTGGGCACGCTTCTATCCGCCGTTGATGGAGGCTCTCATCCAGAATCAGAACCGGGACGGATCCTGGCAGCGAGAGGCTCAGGAATCGCAATACGGAGCCACCTATTCGACGTCGCTGGCCGTGCTCGCTCTCACGCCGCCCTACCAGATTCTCCCGATCTACCAGCGATGACGTCCAGGCCTTGCAGACGCTTCGCGTGACGATCGGCGAAAAGATCGGAGGGGTGGAGCCGACCTTGGTGGCCTTCCGGTTGTTGGGGTCGCGGGGAGTTTGACGGCAGTGCGGATTGACCCGCTGACTTCGATGCTCGTCACGGCGCATTCAGTCAATTCGGCCGCTTGCCGTACCGATTCTGCCTGTAGTCACCGATCTGCCGATTCCACCGCTGCCACGGAAATGGCAGGTTTGCCCGGTCGACTGGGTGAGATCCGGAGAAAATGCGGCCTGTTCGGCATCTCTTGGAGAAGAAATCATAACCCGAAGCGTTGGCGAGGGACCGAATCGAAGCGGTTCGTCTCTTCGTCCTCGCATCCGCTTCGTGTTTCCATCAATCCCTCGCACCCGCTTCCACTTCGTGCGACGCTCGGGAAGGATGATCATACGAATGAATGTTCGGCGACTTCGCTCTGCCCACCAGCGCACGCTCCCCAATGCGGGCGCGCTGATTTCCGAGTTTTTGGAACGCCGCGATCTGTTGGCGGCCGCGGCGATTGAACTCACACCAAACGAACAACTTTTGCTCGAATTGATCAATCGGGCGCGGGCCAATCCGAGCGCCGAAGCGGCCCGGTACGGCATCGACCTCAATCAGGGTTTGGCGGCCGGAACGATCAGCACGACTCCCAAGCAGCCGCTGGCGCCCAATCAGATTCTTATTGGCGTGGCGGGCGCGCACTCGCAGGACATGCTCGACCGCGACTACTTCGCTCACACCGCCCCGCCGCCCGGGCATCCAGGCGGAGCGGCGTACAACCCCAACAGTCCCCCCGCCGGCAGTGTGACGTTTGATCAACGGATTACCGATGCGGGCTACAACTGGCAGTACGTCGGAGAGAACATCGCCTGGGGGGGAATCACTCCGTCGTCGGCCCCCCTCGATCAGATCGCATCGGTCTACTCCCGGCACGAGGGACTGTTTCTCAGCCCCGGGCACCGCACCAATATTCTCGACAACAGCTTTCGAGAACTGGGGCCCGGCGTGCGCTACGGACTGTTCACGAATCCGAACAATGGAACGACGTATAACGCCATTATGGTGTCGGAGGAATTCGGCAATCCCTGGGGGAGCGGCTTCATTACGGGCGTCGTCTTTCAGGACGGCCGCAATGGGCTCGCGGCCGACGACTTCTATACCATTGGTGAGCAAGTGACGAGCGGCACGGTGACGGCCGTCTCCTCGACCGGGCAGACATACTCCATCAATCTCGGGACCTCCGGCGGATATGCGCTGCAGGTGCCCAACGGGACCTACACGGTGACGGCCATGGGCGGCGCCGTCGGCAGCACGTTCGTGGTGACCAATGTCGTCGTCGCAAACAGCCGCAATGTCAAAGTGGACTTCGACACGTCGAATGCCCCGACACCAGTCGGAACAGACTCGATCGTCGGGCGCCTGAGCGACGGCCGCGTGTGGATCGCCGTCTCCAACGGGACGTCGTTCACCAATCAAGTGTGGACGACGTGGCCGGCCGGCATCAATTGGCAGAACATGCAGGTCGGCGATTTTACCGGCGACGGCAAGGACGACATCGCGGCTCGCGACAACGAAGGGGACTGGTGGGTCTGGACCGCCGGGGCCAGCAACTTCACGGCGGCTGAATGGGGCGGCCGCTGGAGCACGGCTGTCACCTGGAACGACGTGCAGACCGGCGACTTCAACGGCGATGGCCGCATGGACATCGTCGGCCGCGCCCAGAGCGGCGCATGGTATCTGGCAGAGTCGACCGGCTCGACATTCAACATTCGCTCGATCGGCGGCTGGTCAACCAACGTCACCTGGACCGACGTCAATACGGGTGATTTCAACGGCGACGGCAAGACCGACATCGTGGGCCGCGCGAGCACCGGGTCGTGGGTCATTCTCCAGTCCTCGCCCAGCGCGAGCAGCTTTGCGAATGTGTCCGCCGGAGCGTGGTCGACCGCCGTGACGTGGCACGACGTCCGTGTGGGCGACTTTGACAACGACGGCAGGGACGATGTCATCGGCCGCGCCTCGAACGGCTCCTGGTATGTGGCCTTCTCGACGGGAAGCGGCTTTGTGAACAAGCTGGCCGGAGCGTGGTCCACTGCCGTGACGTGGCACGACGCGCGGATTGGCGACTTCAATGGCGACGGCCGAATGGACATCGCCGCGCGTTCCTCGAACGGCACCTGGTACGTCCTGCAGCCGACCGGAGGGACGGGAACCGGAACGACGTTCACGACGTACTACGCCGGGGCCTGGTCGACGACCGTGACGTGGCTCAACGTTGTGGCGGGCGACTTCGACGGCGATGGCAAGACCGACATCGCCGGCCGCGCGAGCAACGGGGCGTGGTATGTTTCCCGATCCACGGGGAGCGGCTTCGTCAATCAACTCTGGGGCAGTTGGTCCCCCAGCGTCACCTGGCTGGACGTGCAGAGCATCGGCGTGACGTAACACACCCGGTTTAAGTCAGCAGGGTGGGCTGTGCCAGTAGTAGTCAGGAGGAGGTTTCAAAACTCAGCAACGCGGAATGCACCGTGTTTGCGGTTCCAGCCTGTTTGTAGTGCATTCCGTTTCACTGCATGCACCCTGCTTCTGCTTCACCCTCGCCTGAGATGCAGTGACACTCGTGGCCCTGGACGCGGCCGATTCTCGCCTCACAATGGCTGCGGTTTCGTGTTACAATCGGCTGCCAACACGACCAACCGGACCGAGAGTCCTCGCCTCCCTACCGCCCTTCCCTGCGGAGACGCCGCATGTTTGCATTCGCCGATCGCTGGACCGGCATCTCGGACCCCCTCTCACGCCGCGAGGCGCTGGCGATTGGCGGTTTGTCGCTGGCGGGAGCAACCACGATTTCGCGATCCACACTCGGTGAGGAATTGCAGCCTCAGCCCCGAGCCAAGTCGATCATTTTTCTCGCCCTCTTCGGCGGCCCGCCGCATCAGGACACCTGGGACCTCAAGCCCGACGCGCCGGCAGAAGT
>JAHBXU010000223.1 GCA_019636315.1 Planctomycetaceae bacterium
TTACGGAATGGCCAAATGCAAGACGGCCCACAGCATACCGCCGGTTGAGAACGGATCCGGATCCTATTGCGCATGGGTGAACAATCAGTGCGTCAAGACAACCGGTTCCCAATGCGTCGACCGTTGGGGATTGGCCGTCGCCGGAAAATGCTGGGTCGAGTCTCTGTCGACGGATCCGACGCACTCCTGCTATGAGAACGCTTATCACACATTCGTCAATGTGAAGTGGTATGCCGCCCATTGCGAGGGCTACAATGGAAGCTGTGCATGCAAGTGGGAGCCATCGACAACAACACAACCGATGCAGGTATGTGAATGCTATGACGCGCGGAATCCGCAGTGATTCAAGCTGCTGACTTCTGCGATGCGGATCAGCAGGGACAGACAGTTCCAGGTGCGAACGACGGGGACAGGAAGGGCAAGAGTGGATGCGGTGCGCGTCGTGGAGCGGGCGCGCTCTGCGATGAAAGGTATTCCATCTGTGAGCGCTCGCCTCCGATCGACCTGCTGCCTGGTCTGCCTGCTGTTGATCCTCTCCGGCGGGGGGTGCGGTGGTGGTGCGGATGTTTCGTCGGCACTCATCGACGTCGGTGAGTCGAACCGGATGTCGCCGCCCCTGTTGGAGAGCGAAGTCCTCCGCGCGAGCGATCCCAAAGAATTGCTGGAGATGGAATTCATCCTCAGCAATCGGACGGCGGAACCACAATCCGTCTCGTTGGCCGGCAAGAGCTGTTCGTGTTACGGCGTGTTGCTTGACGGTGAACCGTGGGAAACGGGCCAGTCTGTAACGATTGCCCCCGGTGCGTTGCGCCGCTTGGAACTCGACATTACTCCGCCGAAGGAACCCAGCGAGAAGTCTTGGAGCGTTCGTCTTCTCAGCGGTGTGGCGGAGCCTCAGGAACAGACGCTGACGCTGGGCGTTCGCATCTTCGACGATCTTACTCTGGAGCCGGAGGTGTTGTTTCTGTCGCGACCGACGTCGCCGGCCGAGGCGGATGTGAACCCGGCGGGCCATCATGGAGCCGCGGACAACGAACAACCCGTGGCACACTCAAACCGGATGTCGATTCGTCGTGTGACCCGCAACAAGGCGGATCTCATCAACACTCCCCAGTTCGCTGATCTTCCGTCATGGGTGCGAATCGCTTCCCTGACGACGACAGCACCCCCGGAACAGATTGCGTCCGGTTTGTGGCAGCAGACCTGGGACGTCGAACTGGACTGGCACGCATTCAGTGACGGGCCGTCCGCAGACGGCCGTGCATCGACTGACGGGCCTCTCACCCAACCCGTGACGGCGGTTCGCGGCGGCGTGCATCGATTTCAAGTTGAGTTCAATGGGGAGGAAGGAGACCCGATTCGCGCCTCGGGCCGCATTGTGATTCGAGAAGAAGCTGGAGTGATCGCACCCGCAATGGTGCATTGGGGACGACTTGCGACGGATGTTTCACAAACACGGCGAGTGGTGCTTTCCGCCGGCGACAATCGGCCATTCCGTGTGACAGGTGCGGCGCTCGTTCCGGACGACGCCTCGTTCTCCACCGGCACGCTCGATGACTCGCCGGCGACAAATCACGTCGAGACGGAAGCGACTCGCGCCGTTCTCTCTCTGGCGTCCCCCCAACTGCACTTGACCGTCGCAATGGATCAACAGACACCCGCGACGCGACAAGGACTGGTGCTTGACATTGTGCCGCAGCAGGCGGGATCTCTGACCGCAACGCTCATCATTCAGACCGACCATCCACTCACACCACGCCGCGAAATCCAGATGAAGGCGCTGGTGGTCGAACCTTCTGCCGAACCGAGCAGTTCGGGTGGCGGGTGAGAAACCGCGACCAAGGGGCGTGCTGGAATCTGTCTCCTGTCTCCGGTGACGTCAGCAAGGGCCGCGTCCTGAGGACGTCGCACACAATGGGCGACGAGCGCGGGAGAGCAATCAACGGTCGCGCGTGACGGCGGATTGCGCGGCCGTTCGCAGCGGCAGTCCAGCCGACCGCGGCGTGAGGATCACGTCGACTCGGGAATGCAGCCCCAACAGGCTTAACTGCGTTTCCGTCGAATCCATCGTCGCGTCCCATCGCCTGGTGACTGGACAATCCACAAACTGCGTGAGCATCAGATCCTCGCGGCGGCCAATGGTTGTCCCGGTTTGAGCATCAAGAACTTCAAGCATTAGTCGCTGCGGTTGTTCCTTGGTGGTGCGGCCCCGCAGGGATCCGTCATCACGGCTCCGCCGAACCAGCACGAGCATGGGAAGTTCGCAGTCCGGTCGGAGCGGGAGACACGCATCGGCCGTCGTGCGGTCCCAGAGGAGGGCTCCGCTTTGCCGGTCAATGGCGAGCAATCGCCCACGCAAGCGCACCTGCGGAAACGCCAGTTGCTCCTCAGCGGCCGACGTCCCCGGAACCGGCGATTCATCGCCCATGACGAGGTTGACGTAGTATCGCTGTGGATCCGCGAAGACGACCAGTCCCTGCGCGGATCCGCTCAGCGGAGTTCCTGCTCCGGTCGCGGGCGGAAGGAGGATCGGAACATCCAACTGCAAAGTCCCTTCCGCCACATCCAGCACCTGCAGCCTGGCTTCCGCGGTGATGTAGGCATGCTCCGTCGAATTGGGCAGCGGACAATGCAGCCGGCCCCACAGGGGAAGATCGAACTCCGTTCGGTTCTCGCGACTGTCCCAAACAGTCAACCGTGCCTGTTGAGTATCGCTGGCCAGTTCAACGAGCCGCCGCCCACAAACCCAGCGCTGCCGCCGGGCGCTTTCCACGTTTCGCGGTCGCGTTCCACGTCCGAGCTCACGTCCCGACTGCGTGTGATAGATGGTGAATGACGCCTCATCGGCATCGAAGACGGCCAGGCATTGAGAGTCGCCGATGATGCCCGTCGAGTCGTTCACTTCCAACCCGGTTCCGGGGGCGAGGTCGCTGCGAATCCAAAGGGGCCGGCCGGTCGCGGGATGGACCACACGGATCTCGCGCGACGTCTGCAACACACAATAGTCGCTGCCAATTGGACCGACCTTGAACTTCTCGACGCGTTTTCCCGCCCTGGTCGGCTGTGCGGACCACAACAGCTTTCCTTCCAGCAGCGACAGGCCAAAGGCGGCCTCTCCGCCAATAACCATCACGTGACCGGTCTCCGCGGTCAAAGGCTGTGGAGCCTGCCAATAGACTGCGGGAAGACTGACCTCACTTTGCAACGTCCCCTGGTCCCGATCAACGATCAGCAGGCGGCTCTCCGTTTTGTCCTGGCCGGCCGGGCCGCGGTCGAGAACGACGAAGCGGCTCGAAAGAGCAGGGACAAAACGTCGTCGCGTTCGATCATGGAGCGCACGCGTCGAGCGACACGGACAACTCTCTCCCCGTTCACACGCGTCGCCGCACACATGCTCGACGACATGCACCTGCGGCGCCGAAGACGATGGACCAAACTCCGTCCGGTGCAGTGCGGCAGTTGTGGAAAGTGGATCGATGGCCACCAGGGCCGTATCGATGACGTTGATCTTCTGAGTTCCTCCAAAACCAACCTCTCCTCCAGGGCGTCGGTTCGTCGCCGTCAGGAGTTTATCGCGATCCACGGGGGCTGCAGCCCGCTCCTGCGGCCGACCAGATCGTGCATCGCGTTCGGCCAGTTGTTGCTTCTTATTCGGGTTCCTCTTCGGCGCCGTGGCGAATCGATCGCACAGCAGGAGCAATTCGGCATCCTGTCGACGTCCGTCGGCAAGCCACAACTGTGCGAGTCGCGCGCGGGGCGCATCGACCGGGCTCCAACCGGCGTACAAGGTCACGAATGACTCCAGGGCCGCAGCGTCGTCGTGACCGACAAGCGCCGCAGCGTTCGTGGCCAGATGCCGCTGCAGACGCTCCTGAAGCGGCGAAGGCCCGGCGTGGCGCAGCTGGTTCAATCGCTCCCAGATGGCCTGCTGCGGCGCAAACCAGTAGGCGCCGTCGTCGATCGTCACAAGATCGGCCGCGGGCAATGAGGGAAGTCGACCCAGTGCGTCGGTTAACAAGTCCGCGTCGGACAGCCGGAGCGCCACATCGACCTGACATAGCACCGATCGCAAACGGTGCGCATCGCTTCTGTCCAAACCGCACACCCGGCTGAGCAGCCCCCGGGGGTCTTCGGCGTGCGGAATCTGAGTGTACAGAATTTCTCGAAGTAGCTGTTCGGCCGCATCGCGTCGTGAAAATGCCGGATGATCCAGCAGCAGCGCGTCGAGCGTGTGCGCGGCGCGCTGTTCGTCACCGAGGGTGAGATGGAGGTATGCCTGCAGCAGCCGGTCCGCACCGGCTTCCGCGGCCGGTCGCGCGGACTCCAAACGTTCCAGCATAGGACGGGCCTGGGCAAAGACCGAAACGCCCCAAGGCATGGTCGCCACGATCATCTGGCGGTGTGCGAGAAGATTCCCTGCGGGTGCGCGGCACGTCATGCGCAGGCGGTCGCGTGGCTGTTCCTCGAGACTCGCCGCTGGCGGCTCGCCAAAGCCTTGACCCGCGTCCATCGATTCGGCGACCGCGTGCAGGACGCGGCGATACGGACTTCCCTGAATCTGACCGGTCTCCAGATCGATCCTCAGACAGGGTCCACCCGCCGTCGGCAGCAGGTAACTCCCGGCATCAGCCACTCCCAGACCGGCGGGTTCCGGGATGGGCGTCTTCCATAGTTGCCGGCCGTCCTGAAGATCGAGCGCACGGCATTCGCGTTCACCAACGAGCAGCACACGGGAACTGGCGATACCGCCGATGGAAGACGAATTGAGCCGCGGCTGGGTCCAGACCGCCTCGCCGGTTTGCAGATCGATGCAGTGCACATATGCCGAACGCCGCGGAAGGTGCAGCATCCGTCCCGCGGCGACCTGCGTGTCATTGGGCAATGACCAACGATCTCCCGCGCGGCCGCTGGGAGACGTCCAGCGCGCCATTCCGAATCGTTGCTCTTCTTCCAGATGATTATAGACCCATTGGAGACGGCCGGTCAGAGCGTCCACACCGACGATGATTCCGATCTCGGTCGGACACGCCACCACACCGTGCGAGTAAACCGGGCTGCAAGCAGTCTTCCAGCGCAGCGGATCGGAACTTGCCGACTGGCTCAGAAGTGCGACCGCTTGCATCCACAATGTCGCTCCCGTCCCGGCATCCAATGCGTGCAACAGGATCTGTCGATCGGACTCCGTGAGAACAAACACGCGATCGTCGACACAGAGCGGACTCCCGAGAAAGATGTGGCACGACAGCGGATCGTCCAGAGCATTCGAACCTGCGCCGCGCGTCCACACGGGCGGATGAGACGACGCGGCGGAGACAGACGGTGTGTGCAGAGGAAGTGCGACCAATTGATTCGGGCGGAAGACCTGTGACGTTGCGGGCGGGTCCGTGCTTGCCGCGCCGGACGGAGCGGTACTCGATGCGGTGACCACGCACTCCAGAACGAATACTCTCTGGCCGTCTGATGTCGGCCGACCGAACACGGGATTCCCGGCAAACAGGGCATCGAAGTCCAGCGTTCCCGGAGTGGATCGCGTCCCCTGCTGGTTGAGACGTTCGGCGGCCATCGTCAGCAGCGATGTCGCACTGCGGCGTTTCCACAAAGGCTTACCGGACGTCAGATCGAACGCGGACAGATTGGCAAAATCGCGGACGATCAGTGTGTCACCCGCAATGAGGGATTCATTCGCCGAAGCGATGGGCATTCGACTCTCGCGACGCCCCAGCAGCCATTCCTGAACGGATGCCTCAACCAATGCCGCGATTTCATCCTGGCGTTCCGCCGTTCGGTCGTGTCCTTCCGACGGCATGAGCGGTCCATCAAAGCGTGCCGTCCAGAGGGGAAGGGGGCCGGGCGGGCTCACCGCGGGAGTCGGCTCGGAAATCGTGTCGGAGGTCGACGCGCTCGTCTCCATGAGGTGCGGAGAAATCTCAAGCGGCCTCTTCAACAGACCACGAATCAAGGGAGGCAAGTGGCGCCAATGATGATCATCGGTGACCAGCAATCGTTGCCATTCTTCCGCCATCGCCGTGCGACCGGAGTCACGGGCGAGGAGCCATTCCCGGACCGCTGCTTGTCGCGCAGCGGCCGTGCAGCCGAAACGGCGGCAGAGTTCATACAGAACTCGACGGTCGCCTGATCGCACATACTGCTCCAACAATTCGGCCGCCGCCGGACCATGCAACCGCTCATAGGTCGCGCGATCCGGCGGGGTCAATGTGCCCAGGCGGTCTGCAGCGTTCGCTTGAGCACTCAGCGGTTCGGAGGCATTACCTTCCCAGTAGAAGGCATCCTGCGACGCATCAAGGAGCGCCTGAAAGTGAGAGATCCCGTCAACCGACTCTCCTTGTCGGAGTGCCTGGTCGCCGCGCATCAACAGGAGCCAATGGCGGCGATCGCGAATCAGCAAAGGATTGAGTGCAGACCGGGCGGAAGATACCGCACCCTCGTCGGCCGACTCGTCATCGGACTTCTGTTCTGCTCCAGTAACCGCCGCGGCAGCCCGCTCTCGAAGGGGAGTGGCGGACTTTAAAGACGGAGGCGGCGGATCGGCAGCCCGACTGGCCAGCACGCCGATGCCCAGAAACAGTCCGGCAATCGTGAACAATCGGACGTGTGCCGATTGCCATCCATGGCAGTGTCGCTTGGTCATCCCTCAACTCCTTTGAGAGAGATTGAGCCGCTCGACAGCACGCAACGTGGACACTCAGGCCGTGGGCTTGGGAACCACAGC
>JAHBXU010000224.1 GCA_019636315.1 Planctomycetaceae bacterium
AGTCTTCGACAACGAGATCAACGGCGGGCGTCAAGTCCCGTGTGAGACACCGGAAGCTGCCGAATTCGACAAAATCTCGCGGAAACGTCAGTTCTCTCAGATCATACGCTCTCTGTCGACCGTACATAGGGTGGATCGACTCGCGCGTCGGCGGCTTGTGCTCCTGGAATTCTTCGAGAATGATGTCTCGGACGAGTTGACTTCCAAGAGTCCGAATCGCAATTGAGCCTGGCGTGAACTCTAAAATCGCCCTTCTGTTGCTGGTGAGCTGGATCGTCGGGCCGTCCGCCCTTGCGGACGGAATCATCGACACGCGCCTGCGGCTCACTGTGAACCCGCAATTCGGGGCAATCCGCGGACAAGCCCCGCTCCCCCTCTCGGTCACGCTCAACTGGTCCGAGGCCAGTCTGCTGGAAGGGCGGCTGCAGCTCAAATGGTATGTCGACCGGACTCACCTGGGGACATATGTGCTGCCGGAGACCTCGCTTTCTCTGAACAGCATCACGCGCACCATCCTGTTGCCGCCGGTGATTATGCCCTACGACAGCGCCGTGTTCTCCGTGCAGGGGGAGTTCCACACCAGCACGCAGGTTTATGACCTCGACACGCATGACGTGGCGGTCCCGCTGGACTGGCGGCGAACATTTGTCGTCGCCCTGTGCCGGGAACCTCCGCTCCGCATGGATGTGGACGATCCCGATTCGCAAACCAACCGCCGCACGCGGCTGATCGAGTCGCTGCGGTTTGAGGAATTCTTCAGCGAGCGATTCGCGGCTCGCGAAATCAGTACGCTGGTCGTGGAAGTCGACCCCAGGAACCTCCCGACGACTGCTGAGCAACTGTTGTCATTCGACATGTTGGTGTTGCCCGGCGACCGTTTCGACCAGCTCCGGGATTCCCAATGGGAAGTCATCGCCACCTGGGTGCGGGCCGGGGGAAGTTTGTGCTGCCTCGTCGACGGCGCGGTCGACGAACCGCACGTCGCCTTCTTAAATCAATTGGCGGCGGCCGACCCGGCGGAGTTCCCCTATCTGAGGACCGATGGCGGTCACCTGCTCCCGGTGACTGGAGAACCTCACGGGATCGATCTCCATCCGACGGGACTGGGGCGGCTGGCGGTCGTCCGAGGACCACTCGACTTCAATCGTCGCGAATGGCAGAAGACACTGCTGTTCCTCTGGAAAGCGAGGCAGGATCGCATCGTCGACTGGGAACTGGGGCGTCCCTGGCCCCAGTCACCTCCGATCGATCAGCACGGATACCAGTTGCCGAACACGTTCGAGCCCCAGCGACACCAGGCGATTGACCAGATGACCGAACTCCTCCTGCCGGAGTCGGTTCAGGGACTGCCGCTGATGACGGTCGCGGCCATGCTGGTTCTGTTTCTACTCGCAATCGCGCCGGGGGACTACTTTCTGCTCGGCTGGCTCCGCCGGCGGCGATGGACGTGGGTGTTGTTTCCAGCGCTGTCGCTGCTGTTCACCTGGACGATGATGGCGCTCGCCGCGCGACACCTCGGGACGACCAACCTGGGGCGGTCGATCACCATCGTCGACCTCTCCTCTGAAGGCCGACCACTCCGAACAACTCGACTCGACCTGCTGTATGCGGCATCGAATCGCAACGAAGTGACACCACTCAATGGCTCGCTGATGGTGCCGATCGATCCGAACACACGGGAGACCGGTGCCGCGCGTGACAGCACGCCGCAGGCGCCGAGATACGAGATCCCCTGGACGTATGTCGGAAACATGCCCGGACACCATGCGGTTGAACGCACCGTGCGTCAGTGGTCGCCGCGGCTGTCCCGCACGACAACGCTCGGCCCGGGCGAGACCCCGGCCGAGTCGCCACTGGTGGACTTCGACTGGCAGTCCGTCACGCCGGACCAACTGCAGGATCCGGAAACGTTCGCAGCATTCCAGGAAACGCTTCGGCAACTCGATCCGTCTGTCGACGTGGGCCTGCTCAGCAACACAATGACCATTGAACTTGGAAATGACTTTCCTCGACGAACGCAGGTGTTCGACTTTCTCAAAATTGTCAGCGCGGTCGGAGACTCCCGTCTGTTCTCAATCGTGTCTCAGATTTCGCCGACGGCGGCCGGGCAATGGGAGGACCTGGCACTCGTCGACCCGACTGACGGCGAAACACTCCTGCTGCTCGTGATGACGGAGAGCAGCCCCGGCCAGTACGTCGCCTATCGCCAATTCTTTCCAAAGGCCCCCTGATGTCGTTCGTGCAGATCGAGGGTTTGACTGTTAACTACGGCGATGTCCGCGCCGTGCGCGGCATCTCGTTCGAGATTCCTCAGGGCGAGGTGTTCGGATTTATCGGGCCGAACGGGGCAGGGAAGTCGACCACCATCAAAGTGCTGGCGACGCTGCTCCAGCCGGATGCGGGCCGCGTACGGATCGCAGGGATCGACGTCCCGCGGCATCCCATGGCCATCCGTCGCCGCATCGGTTACATGCCCGACTTCTTCGGTGTGTACGAAGATCTCACGGCCCGCGAGTATCTGCATTTTTTCGCCTCGGCCTTTCAGATCCCGCGCTCGCAACGATCGCGCACCATTGGGGACGTGCTGGCACTCACGGATTTGACGGACAAGGCAGAAGCTCCCGTGGACAGCCTGTCGCGAGGAATGAAGCAGCGGCTCGGACTGGCGCGGGTCCTGTTGCACGATCCGGATCTGCTCCTCCTCGACGAGCCGGCGTCCGGACTCGACCCGCGGGCTCGCATCGAAGTCCGCGAACTGCTCAAAGCGCTGCAGGGGATGGGAAAAACAATCCTCATCTCTTCACACATCCTGCACGAACTTGCGCAGTTGTGCACGCGGATCGGCATCATCGAAGCCGGACGGCTCGTAAGCGCCGGTTCGCTCGAACAGATCTACGCCAGCCTCGGCCTCCTGCAGGTCGTGCACTCGCAAATCATCAATCTTACCGACGACATGGTGGAGAAGATCAAAGCCATCCCCGGCGTGGCGAGCGTCGACACCCTGGTCGACCGCGTCTCCCTCCGCATGCGGGCCGGCGAACTGACGGCAGAAGACCTGCTCGACCGCATCTACGCTCTGGGCGCCCGCATCCGCATGTTCCAGCCGGAAGCGATGGACATGGAAACGGCGTTCATGAAACTCACCGAAGGAAAGACGGCATGAAGAGCGAACAGGGAGCCGTGAATAGGAAATTTCGTTGCCCACCTGGTTACTTTGTCACTTTGTCACTTACCACTTAGTCACACTCCACCGTGACCACTGTTTCACCAATCATCGAACCGACTCGCTGGCAGCGACATCTCGGTTTTCCGCTCCTCGCGAAGGAGCTGGCGGAACTCGCCAATCGGCGCCGGACGTACGTTATCCGCTTCGTCTATGCGGCGGTTCTGTTTGGGATCGGTCTGTTCGCCATTGCAGGCGGGTCATCCACCAACGTTCGTCTGGGGGCCGGACGGGACATCTTCTTCGAACTGGTGCGGCTGCAATTCTGGCTCGTGCTGATCTTCCTGCCCGCGACGGCCAGCGGTGCGCTGACGATGGAGAAGGAACGGGACTCGCTCGCGCTTCTGCTGCTGACGACGATTCCCCCCTGGTCGATCATCCTGCAGAAGTATCTCAGCCGCCTGATTCCCATGCTGTCGTTTCTGCTGCTGGGTCTCCCGTTGATGGCGGCGGCTTACAGTTACGGCGGCGTGGCGACGGGAGAACTGATTGGGGCGATCGGGCTGCTGATGCTGTTCGCCGTTCAGGTGGCCGCGGTCGCTCTGGCGTGCTCATCCTATTGTCGCACCACGGGCGAAGCGTTCGTGTTGACATACGTGGTGCTGGCCGTCCTGTCGTTGTTTCATCTCTCACCGCAAGTTCATATGACCCTGCTGTCGGGGGACGGGGGAGCGGGCGTCAGCGGCCATGTGGCCGTACTGTCATTCAGCCTGATCCTGACGTCGATGATCACCATTTCCAGTCTCGTGAGCGCGGCTGTGATGCTCGCGCCACGGGCCTTCGTCCCGCCGCGCAATGTGCTGCTGCAACTCTTCCAACGCCTCGACGCGTTCTATAACGAGATGAATCACGTCACCGGCGGCGTCGTGCTGATCGACGATCGAAACGAATTGCCGGATCAGAAACCGATCGCCTGGCGGGAGACATCGAAGAAGTCGCTCGGAACGGCCCGTTACCTTTTCCGGGTGCTGACGTTGCTCGAAGTGCCCATCCTGTTCGTCGCGACGTCGGTCAACATCGATATGGTCAGGGACGACAACGCCGTCACGCGGCTGCTGGATATCTTGTGGGTGATCTCTGCAGCCATGTTGTGTGTGCATGCGTCCGGTGTGGTGACGTCGGAACGATCCCGCCAGACGCTCGACACGTTGCTGACGACGCCGCTCACGGGGGCCGAGATTCTCAAGCAGAAGATGTCTGGTGTCCGGCGGCTGATCGTGGTTCTCCTGGTTCCGTTCAGCACCATCTACGCGTTCCAGTTGTGGTTTCGCGGGTTCAACTGGGGGTATGCGGTGGGAGCATTCGGCACGGCGCTGATCTTTCTGCCGCTCGTCGCCTGGGGCGCGCTATGGATCGGACTGCACCTTCAGAGCACCATGAAGGCCGTGCTGACGTCGATGTTTACCGTGCTGGTCATCTGTGCCGCGCCGCTTGTCGCCGAAGCGTTCTTGGGGCGGTGGACGCAGGCAGCTGAGTGGGTCGGACCAAACTGGATCGGCAGTCTGAGCCCGGTGAGCATCATCCGGGGCGTCGAAGACCGCGGCAGCATGTATCAACGCATGAACGAGCTGCGCTTCTGGCTGCTCATCGGACCGCTGCCGCTGTACGGAATGATGTTCCTCCTGATTCGTCAGAACTGCTTGCGAAATGCCGACCGCCTGCTGCGGCGCGTTCCCGAAGATCCGACAGCGCCGATTGATCCATTCAACGACACCAGCGTGCAGAGCACAAACGTCGGATCCGCTCATTGACGCTTGCGGGGCGGACGGTGTGCTCGATTGTTGGCGGAAACTTTTGGATCTCGGAACAATCCAGTGATCCACGAGTCAGAAGCGTGCGTTCCCAGGAGGCAGCTCGTTCCCAAGGCGTTACTGTGCCGATTCGTTCTCATGGGGAGGCTCTGTCGACACGATGCCGATCGAAATTCGTTGCGATTGCGGCCGACGACTGCTCGCCCCGGAGGAAGCAGCCGGACGGAGAGTGCGATGCCCGGTATGCCGCGAACCGGTGTCTGTCCCCGCCCGCGCACCCGCCCGTTCAGAGCGACGGCCGGCCGCAACCGGAGGCGAGGGGCCAGCGTCTGCTGAACCCGATGTCCCGCTGTCACCCGCCATGCCGACGGGTCTTCCGCCAAAACTGCGGACCGTCCGCACGGGTGAAAACGTCTTCCAGCCGCACACGGCGGAGGGACCGTCTGATGGCGAGCGTCCTCGTCGAAAGCGAAAGCGGCAGAAACCATCTCAGCCCGCATCCCCTGCATCCTGGATGGCCAGTCTGCTGTTTCCGTTCCGCGTCGAGACGCTGCTGACAATCGGCGTGATGACCGTGTTGTACACATTCCTCATGGTGCCGATTCAGGCGGGGACTCGATCACCGCTGATTCTGTCGCCGCGATTCGTTATGGGCATGATCTTCATCATGCTGCTCGTCCAGGGGTATTTCTGGCACTTCCTGTTTCAAGTGCTGCGGACGGCCGCCTACAACGAGCCCGATCTGCCCATGACGGCCGACTGGGACCCGGAAGGCATCCTTTACGATCTGCTGATCGCCGTCCAATGCACGCTGGTGTCGTTCGTCCCACTGATTGTTTATGTCGCGATCCAACTGTCGACTGAACTGCTCGCGAATCCGTTCGTCACATTGATGGTGGCGATCATCGGCGTGCTGAACCTGCCATTCCTACTGCTGACAGCGGTGACGCACCTCCCGGAACTGATCGGGACGATGGTGGTCGTCTCGCCCGCACTGCCGTGGCTGGTCATCACATTGTTCATTCTGGCCGTCGCCTATCTGCCGATGGCGCTGTTGGCGGGAGTCCTTCACCAGACCGTCCGCGCCGCGATGCCGTGGCACGTGATTCCCGCGATCTGGAGAGTCCATTGGGCCTACCTGGCGACGCTCCTGCTCGTGATTGGCGTCGCCGGGGCAGGGGCCTTTCTGCAGGTGCTGGCCCGATATGTACCGATTGCCGGAGCATTCCTGACGTGGTTTATTGTGTTTGCCGGTCACACCGCCGTGATGCACCGCCTAGGAGCAATGTACTATGCCAACCGCAGCGAACTCGATTGGTTCCCGGACTCCCCGCGCGTGATGTGAGTGGTGCGTCAGATCGTTTAGCCGCGAGCCAAAGGCGATCGCTGCGTTGAGCCAAGCGAACGTGGCGAATTGGCGGGTGGTAACTGGTAAAATGGCAACCGTGGGAGTGGGGGCCAATCTGCTGCCGGCGTGCGATGGGCGTCAGTTGTCACGATCCGGGGACTTCACTATCGTGACTGCAACGAGCGCGGACGCCGCGGCGGCCCGTCGCCCGGCGGACGAACCACAATCGGCAATCTGACGGATCGTCCCTCCCGCGGCAATTCCCTGCTCCCTTATTCGCTGTTCCCCTGTTTGCTACTCCCTGACTCAATCGGAGTCCCCTCGTGACGGAGAAAGTGGTCATCATCGGGTCCGGTCCGGCCGGTTGGACGGCGGCCATCTATACAGCGCGGGCCAG
>JAHBXU010000225.1 GCA_019636315.1 Planctomycetaceae bacterium
ACGAACATGTCGGATTGCCCGACGCCGACGATTCATAAGGGCATCATTTACGCGCCGCGTGACGACGGGACAGGCCGCGCCTTTGATGCGCAAACCGGAGAAGTGCTGTGGCAGAAGCGGCTCAAGGGAAAAGAGTACCGCGCGTCGCCGATTGTCGCCGACGGCAAGGTCTACATGTTGAGCAAGGAAGGGGTCTGCATGGTGATCGAGGAGGGCCCGGAATTCAAAGTGCTGGCCGAGAATGAACTGCCAGGCGACTTCTACGGCACGCCGGCGATCAGTGACGGGATGATCTTTCTGAAGAGCAACGACCAATTGTTTGCAATCGGAGGTTCGGGGCGCTGAGCCGAAAACGCAGCATGGTCACCTGACGACAACTTTAATCGGGAGTATTGCGATGCAGATGCGAAGCGCGGGAGTGGTGACGGGAATTCTGCTCAGCGGGTCAGTCTTCTGTGCAAGCGTCGGCGCCGCCGATCCGATTCGGTTCGAGCCGCAGATCGACCTGTTGCAGGTGCCCGGCCACATCGTCCTGGGAGGCGTCTCCGCTGTCGCGGTGAACAGTCGCGGTCAGGTGTTCATGCTCCACCGGGCGGAGCATCCGGTCGTCTGTTTCGAGGCGGATGGAAAGTACGTCCGGTCCTGGGGGAGCGACTTGATTGGGTCGGGGCACGGGCTCCGCATCGACCGGGACGATAACGTCTGGGTCACCGATACCGACCGGCACCTCGTGTTCAAATTCGATCCGCACGGCGACCTGCTGATGACCCTGGGAGAGCCGAATCAGCCGGGGTTGGGGCAGCAGCAGTTTAACAAGCCCACGGACGTCAATTTCGGCCCCGAAGGTGAACTCTACGTGACAGACGGTTATGGCAATAGCCGCGTCGTGAAGTTCACCTCCAAGGGCGAATTCGTCACCACGTGGGGGGATGCGGGGAGCGGGCCGGGACAGTTTAATTCGCCGCATGCCGTCGTCATTGATCCTCAGGGCCGCGTGGTCATTGCCGACCGCGACAACAACCGCATTCAGATTTTTGATCCCTCGGGGAAGTTGTTGGAAACGTGGACCGGGTTTACGCCGTTCGGCGTGGCACTCGATGCTGATGGCGTAATGTTCGTGGCGGACGGTAAGGCGCAGAAGATTCTCCAGTTGGATGAGGCTGGACATGTTGTGCAGTCGTGGGGTGGCGAGCGAGGAACGGCGGCTGGAGAGTTCAGCACGCCGCACATGCTTGAAGCCGATCGTCAAGGCAACTTGTATGCTGCAGAAGTCGGCGGCAAGCGGGTGCAAAAGCTCGTCCGCCAGCAGTGAACTGGCGCGAACTCAACGGCAGTGATCATCAGACCATTCGTCCGGTGCACTGGGGGAGTCAATCAGCAGGCTGCCGTCAACGGGATGATCGACCGAGTCAGCCAATATGGGGAAACTTGACCGGTCACTGTTGACATTGAGCGAAAAGCGCGGGAAACTCGGACCCGTCTGTATTCTTTTTCAGGACCGCAGGCATCTCTCATTGCCTGCACTTGCTTTCACAACGCACGTTGAAGTCCGGAGACGTTCTTCGGATTTTTCAATTATTCCGTGGTTTGTCACTGAGGAGGGGAAGCATGTCGCATCGTTCTCGTGCCCGAAGGGGCTTTACGCTCATTGAGTTGTTGGTGGTCATCGCGATCATCGCGATTCTGATCGCCCTGCTTCTGCCCGCCGTGCAGCAGGCGCGCGAAGCCGCCAAGCGCACGCAGTGCAAGAACAACATGAAGCAGATCGGGTTGGCGCTGCACAACTATCACGACGTGTTTGGCATCTTCCCGCCCGCGCATATCTATGATGGCATTCGTGCGGGCAATGCCAAAGAGGCGACGTTCGGTGGAGGGAATAATTGCTTCCCCGGCGGTAGCCCGACGAACCAGGGCGATAACAATCGCGCCCCGTGGACGGTGCTGATCCTGCCGTACCTCGAACAGCAGAACCTGTACAACCAGTTCAACATGGCCATGCCGTTCTTTGGCCGTGTGGACTATCGCGCCACGCCGTCTCCCAACTACGACGTTCAGTTGCTCGATTCGCCGTCGGTCTTCCGTTGCCCGACGAACCCGAGCGTCAACTCTGATCGGTACATCTGCTGCTACTCGGCCTGTATGGGTGGTGGAGGTCCTGCGTTTAAGACCGATCCGCTCACCGGTGCTCCGGCTGTCGACGGGACCATCCCCGCGCCCGGCGTGGACGTGGATAATCGTCCCTTCGCCAGCAATCAGATGATGCCCTGCTGGAACGGCCTTCCTTCGCAGACGCTGCCTTGGATTCAGGTGAATGCCAATTTCCGCCCTGTGTGGAATAATGGACCGATGCACTTGAACTCGTCGAAGAGCGTGAGCTCGATTCGAGACGGGTCGTCAAACCAGATCCTCGTCGGTGAAACCATGTTCGTCGGCTTGATCTCGGCCTACGGCGGTGAGCATCCTCCCGGACCTCCCGGAACCCCGGGCGTTGGCGCCTATTGGACCTGGGCTTCTTCTGTTCGCCCCGTTTCCAATACCAGCTGTTGCCCGGTGCTGTTTAACACCGTGGCCGTGCTCTGCGGTATGAATCAGCCGCAAATCGAGTACACCATGCAGATCGCCAAGAGCCGTCGTGGTTCAGCCAACGGCCACAGCATGATCATGGAAGGTTACAGCAGCTGGCACACCGGTGGTGGCCACGTTGTGCTCGGCGACGGCAGTGTGCGGTTCATCTCGGAGAACACCGAGTTGACCCTGCAGCAGAAGCTGGGTTCGATCAGCGACGGCATGGTCCTGGGTGAGTTCTGATCCAAGTTCCAAAGAGCTGTTGAATAAAGACGGTCCACGGCGCCTGTCCACCGGGCGCCGTGGACTCTTGTGGCATGTTTCTGGTTAATGCGCTTAGAGGCTGTTTGAGATCGCTGTTGATTGCGGAAGAATCGTAACCCGACGCGTCGGCGAGGAATCGGAATGCAACGATTCCCAGTTTCGCTCTCGCTAATGCTTTACGGGTTTCTACCATTCATCAAACAGGTTTTTAGGACGCAATTCCACGCCTCTGCCGGCGGAGCTTTGAGTTCGAAGCCCATAATGAATTGGATGCACCGATCGTGAGAATGAATCGTCTGATCTGCGCTGCAGTACCCTGCGACGTTTCGAGGGTTGCGGCAAAGCTGTTTGTCCTCTCATTGTCCGGAGTGCTGCTGCCAGGATGCGGTGGCGGAACTGATCTCAGTACGCCGGGCAATCCCAGGGTCAACGCGACAGGCAAAGTTGATATTGACGGAACGCCGATCGTCGCTGGCACGGTGTCGTTCATGCAAACGACCACCGGGAATGTCGCCATTTGCGACATCACGAATGGGGTCTATAAGAGCAAATCGGGTGAAGGTCCGAATCCGGGGCAAAACCTGGTGATGGTTCAAGGTAAGGAATCCGCGGATGGAAACCCCATGTGGTCCAAGCCGTGGAGCAAGACCATCGCTGTTGGCGAGGGGGATTTCACGGAGGACTTTTCGGTCAAGTCGACGGAAGTCAAGCCGTTCGATCCGAAGAGCGTTCCCATTGATGATTGATGCGGGTTTGGCGGTCGGGATTTGCGGCACACGACAGTGTGCCGCAAACGTTTCGTGACCGTATCAATGATCAGGCGTTTTGGAGATATGCAGGACTTGTCGCAGTCGCCAGGGATTGAATTGGGTTTGTGGAGGTGGTCCACTTGAAGGTTGAGCCGTCCAATCAGCTCGCCTGGCTCGCGTTTCTTTCGAGCGCAGATTGAGCATCGATCAGACGAGAGCCGCTCCATGAATGCACCCATATTGTTCCAGGCATCGCATTGGACGTTGCCTTGAGCCGTCCCTTGTACAGGGCCGTTGTGTGTCGAGGCGCTGCGGTTGAGAGCGTTCCATTAGTCTTGGAGTTTCGTGATGCGCCGCTTTTGTGGCACGCGAATCCAACAGGCGTTCCCGTTCTCCCAACCGAAAGATCGAAAACGATGCCGTTCGTTTCTGTTGTTGCCCCCAGGGACATTTCTCGAACGCTCATCACCAGCGTGGTGTACCTGGTGTGCGCCGCAGTGGCCGTCGCAGGCGAAGCTTCGCCATCAGTTCAGGGAACGCCGTTAGCCGTTCTTGTCGCAGGCCCCGCTGTGGGGGTGTCGGGAACGCTGGCTCACTCGGCAGCGACGTTCGCTGCACCAAAGTCAATCGAGAATTCCATCGGTATGGAACTCGTCGCGATTCCCACAGGCGAGTTCCTGATGGGGTCCGCTGACTCGGAAGAGGACGCCCGTGACGATGAGCGACCGCAACATCTGGTGCGGATCACGAAGCCGTTCTGGATGGGCAAGTATGAAGTGACACAGTCTGAATATGAGAAGGTGACCGGAGAGAATCCGAGTTGGTTCGCCCCGACAGGAGGCGGTGCGGCCAAAGTGGCGGGAATTGATGCGTTGCGTCTCCCAGTCGAGAATGTCTCCTGGACTCAAGCGGCGGAGTTTTGCCGCAAGTTATCGGAGCGCCCCGAGGAAAAGGCCGCCGGCCGCGTCTACCGCCTGCCAACCGAGGCCGAGTGGCAATATGCTTGCCGCGCGGGAACGACGACCCGCTTTCATTATGGTGATGCCTTGGGGGCGGCTCAGGCGAACATCAATGGGCGATTTCCCTATGGAGGGGCGCCGCGCGGACCATATCTTGGAAGAACCAGTCCCGTGGGATCGTATGAGCCAAATGCGTTCGGTTTGTATGACATGCACGGAAATGTCGCCGAGATGTGCTCTGACTGGTTCGGTCGGACTTACTACAGCGAGTCGCCGCAGGATGACCCGCAAGGGCCGGCGGAAGGGGCCGACCGAATGGTGATGGGAGGCGGGTGGAATACAGACGCCTTCCGCAGTCGCGCTGCACACCGACGCAGTAACGCGACGGAAGGCATCGCCCAGTACTTTGGTCTTCGCGTGGTGTGCGACCAGGAAGACGGTCGCTGAATTTCCGCGAGCCGCGGCGACTTGGTTGAGGATCTATTCGCTGAACGAGGAATCACCCGAGTCTGCCGTCCTCGTGGTGCGTGACGGCTGGCAGGAACGCGTGCGTCGATCAGTCACTTCGGCGCTTCGAGCAGTTCATGAACGGCGCCGATGATCTGCTCTTCCACACGATCCGACCAGGACGTTGGCAGCCCGTAGTAGATCATCGCCGTAGCCCCCTCGTAGCCTCCTTCGTTGAGGACGCGGAGTGAGGGGATATAGGCCATCACATCATTGGCGTATCCCGCCACCCAGGTGTGGGTGTTGTCCAGTTCGTGTTTGAGGCGAATCGAGTAGTCGACGACAACTTCCCCCCCCAGGATGACAAACGTCACTTCGTCGCCCAGTCGCCAGACCTGTACGGGATAGGGATACGTCTCCGGCAAGCCACCATCACGATCCCATTGCTCGAGCAGTAGCCCCGCGCGGCTGGCGACGTAACGGTTATCGGATTGCGTGTCGGTCTGTACCTGCTCCCGCGTGGGCAGGTCGTCCAGGGCAAGATCGATCTCGCGGTAGCGGGTGGAAAGTTCGCCGCCGATCTCCCGCATGGGGCCTGCCAGGACCGCGTCGACGCCGTCGGCCGTCTGTCGGCCGTATTCCGTTCCCAGTTCGACTGTTCGTCGCGGCAGCGGATTCTGATCGGCGCCGCATCCAGCCCAGAACAGGGCCAATGCTCCGGGATGCCGCCGCTCAATCTCCAACTGTGCGAAACCGGGCCAATCTCCCGACCATTGATAGCCATCGAGGACGGTCGCATGGCAGGCATAGCCGAAGACGACGGCAATGAGCTTTTCGTCCTCGTCGGAAATGGTAAGCACGGGCAATTCGTGATCGACCGGCCCGTTGAGTTCCCCGCGCTCCCGCAATTGGGGCACGTCCGGTTCGCGATTGTTGCGACGATTGACGGCAAAGGACGCCGTTCCCTGGCCGTGACGCAACGTGATCGGTTTCATCCGGGAGAGGGCGTCTCCCACCAGTCGAGCGACACGGGTCTCGAGTTCCGCCGTGTAGTCCTTGACTCGTTGTGAGTTGGCCTCATCCAGGAAGTACATGGAGAGAAGATTCGTCCCCACGACCGGACCGGAATGTGTGTGGGACGTCGCCAGTGCAACCTGCGACCTTTCCAGCCCGAACATCGTTTGCAGCCGCTTGCAGATGTTCTGCGACGTTGCCCGATCGATCCCGACAAGGTCCAGGGTCACGAGGACGGCTTGTCGCCCTTGCGGATCTTCGAGGACGAGCGCTTTGGCCCACAGGTCGTGCAACATGCCTTCCGCCGGATGATTGCGGGATGCATAGCCCGACATCCACATGGGTTCCTTCGGAGTGATTTTGACCGCCGCCGCTCCCGCGCGCCAGGCTCCCTCGGCGTCATCAAGATCGAAACCGGTCCAGGCGACGAGACCGGCGATCATCAACACTGCACATCTACGGAAGGTCATCATGAGGCTTTCTTTTCGATCGATTGCGAGCGAGCGCCGGATCTACCAGCAGAAATCGGATGAGATGGCGTTGCTCAGTCCCACCACCAGGACGTCAGGTCGGCTGGAGCGGCTTCGAGGGTCTGGACGCGGACGCCCGTCGTCCGCACGCCGCTCGCGGCCAAGACTCCCATCTCGGTGAGGACGTGCCGGGGGTCAATGGTCACGCCGCCCACCAGTCCTAAT
>JAHBXU010000226.1 GCA_019636315.1 Planctomycetaceae bacterium
CCGAACCGAAGCCGCCGACGCTGTGGCCGCGCATGGAGAAGCCGCCCGAGGGCCGCAGGTCCGGGTCCTCGTCCCGCACCAGGGCCAGGGGATGATCGATGCCGAGACAGAAGAAGTGGCGGCCCCCGGGCTGCATCATGTTGCGGAAGGCGGCGATGAGGTCGCCGGGGCGAACGTCGCGGCTGCCCAGGCCCGCCGCGCCATGATAGATGCGCGGAACACGGTTGATTGGCTCCTGGCCATTTTGCCCGGTGACGGCGTCGCAGAAAGCTGCTTTGACTTCGCGCGTGAGATGGTTGCCGGTCGTCGACAGCGGGTCATCCATCCGCTCAATGACGGTGAAGGCCTCGCAGTGTTTGAGCGCTGCGACGATCTGCCGGGCGGGGAATGGGCGGAAGCATGTGACGTTGAGACAGCCGGCGCGGAGGCCCAATTCCTCTCGCAGGTAATCCACAGTGGTCTGGGCGGTCTCCATATAGCAGCCCATGCCGACCAGGATGTAGTCGGCGTCTTCGCAGCGGTAGGCGTCGACGAAGTCGTAGCGCCGGCCGGTACGGCGGTAGAACGCCTCGAAGCACTCTTCCAGAGCCGGCTCCACCTGATCGTAATACCACCGTTGGGCAATTTTGCCCTTCATGTAGGAGTCCTGATTCTGCACGACCCCGGACATCATTGGATGATCCGGGTCCATGAGGTTCATCAGCTTCTCCTCGGGTTTGCCGATGAATTCCTTCATGAACTCCGGCTCGGGGAGTCGGACCGATTCGACGGTATGCGTGGTGAGGAAGCCGTCCTGCACGTTCATGAAGGGGGTATGAGCCATTTCGGCGGCACGCCGCGAGATGAGACACAGGTCTCCGGCCTCCTGGGCGTTGCGGGCGAACAGCATGCCCCAGCCGACGTCGGCGACGCTCATGACATCGTCGTGACCGGCGTGGACGTTGAGCCCCTGGCTCGTGAGGGCGCGGGCGCCGATGTTGAACACGACGGGGAGCCGCTTGCCGGAGATGGTGTACAGCACCTCCTTCATCAGGACGAGGCCCTGCCCGGAGGTGAAGTTGGTCACGCGTCCGCCCGCGACGGCGAAACCTTCACAGAATGTGGCCGAAGAGTGCTCACTCTCCGGCTCCATAAACACAAGTTGATCGCCCCACAGGTTGGGGATGCCGTTCATCACGGCCGCATTGAACCCGCCTCCCATCGTCGTGGAGCTGGTGATGGGGTAGGCGCCGCTCCCCTGGCAGATGCGGGTTTCGACCCAGACGACGGCCTCTGCGCCGTCGCAGGTGGAGGGCATCCCGGGGTACTCGAACTTGTGCTCAAGATCCTCGAGCACGGGAGTGTCCACAACGCGATCAATTTCACCAACAGACATCGGCAGCTCCTTTTGCGAGCAGGAGACAGACACACCCGAACCTGTGCCGCGACTCCGAAAGAGGAACGCCGATTCGCAAAACTCCCGCCCGCGCGGCTCGACCACGCGAATCGAAGTTTCGTGGACGTGTGTTCCCAAACGAAGCCGGGGAACAAAATGTATGAGAACGAGGTACTTGAGAACTCGTTATCCGCGCTGAGCAGTCAGGTCTGGGCGGACAATCCACTCGTCAGACGCCGCGGTGGAGCGGCATCCGCGAGGCGTCGGCCTGCGCGGCAATAGCAACCTGGAGCGAATCGACCGGGGCTACTGCCGCCGACCCGCCTCCTTTCAAGGAAACCGTCCCGTCCAGGATCCGTCGCGATCCTTGCGAGCTCGAATTGCTTCCCTGCTGTGATTTCAGTCTAGCAGGTCGCCGCGCCGTGTACACACCTCTCTTGCCAGATCTCCAAGAAAGTGTGTACGAACCGCACTGAGAGACGCCGCTCACGACTGTGACAAACGGTCACCGTACTGCTGGTCGTAGTAACGGGTGTATTCGCCGGATTTGATTCGAGCGACCCACTCGGTGTGCTGCACGTACCATGCGATGGTTTCTCGCAGGCCGGACTCGAAGGTGACTTGCGGCTTCCAACCCAGTTCGCGCTCGGCCCTGGTGCAATCGATCGCGTATCGCAGATCGTGTCCCGGACGATCCTGCACATAGCGGATGAGCGACTCGGGCCTGTCGAGCAGCTTGAGCAGCAAGCGAGTCAGATCGATGTTCCGCATCTCGCTCCTGCCGCCGAAATTGTAGACCGCGCCGAGCTGGCCGTTGCGCAGTGCGGCTTCAATCCCGCGGCAATGGTCCATCACGTGAATCCAATCACGGACGTTCTCCCCCTTGCCATAGACGGGGACCGGCTTGTTCTCCAGCAGGTTCGAGATGAACAGCGGCAGCAGTTTTTCCGGAAACTGATACGGTCCATAATTGTTGGAACAGCGTGTGATGACTGCGGGAAAACCGAATGTGTGGTGATATCCCCGCACCAGCAGGTCGGCTGCGGCTTTGGACGCCGAATAGGGACTGTTGGGAGCCAGCGGCGTCTCCTCGGTGAAAGCCCCTTCGTCCCCGAGCGAGCCGTAGACTTCGTCCGTCGAGACTTGCACGTAACGGGGAACCTGGTGCTTGCGGCACGCATCCATCAGCACCTGCGTCCCGACAATGTTTGTCTGCACAAACGGCCCGGAATCAAGAATGCTGCGGTCGACATGACTCTCGGCGGCAAAATTCACCACGGCGTCGACCGGTCCCTCACCGAGAACGCCATCGATGAATACACGATCGCCGATGTCTCCGTGTCGGAACGTGTACCGCGCGTCCGACTCAATGTCTTGCAGATTCTCCGGATTTCCCGCATACGTGAGCTTGTCGACATTGACGATCGACAAACCCGGATCGCCGGAGATCATATGCCGTACAAAGTTCGACCCGATAAATCCGCAACCACCAGTCACAAGAATCCGCTGCATGAACCGACTTTCAAACGACGGGAGTCATCCGCAAATCAGGGGACGGACCATCGTCCCCGACGCACCGAGAATGAAAGTGTAGTCGATTCACCGTGGAGACGGGACGGAGTGCGCTATCGCCTGAGCCGCGGGGGCTTGCCCCGCGCTCGACCACCGTTGAGACTTCGGGTGTCAACCCACGCGTCGCCGCAGGGCAAGCCCGTGCGGCTATGACGCTTGCCCCGCGTTCGACCACCGTTGAGACTTCGGGTGTCAACCCACGCGTCGCCGCAGGGCAAGCCCGTGCGGCTTATTGGGTGCTATGGTGTGAATGGCGTGATCCAGGGCCACGATTGAGCGCGTTTGCCGTCCTTGATCGGGTTCTGTTCGACATAGCGAATTGCTCGCTCGACGTCGGCGGGCGTCTTGAGAAACACCTGCCAGCAACCGCGGGACCACACGGGTCGGGAGACGTCTGGCCAGAGTCCTTGATCTTTCAAATGCTGAGTCGCACGCCCCTTCAAATGGGCCACGATCTGCATGGTGTTGCGATCGTGTTGACGCGTCACCAGATGGACATGCTCCGGCAGGATCGAACAGGCAAAATGAAGGTAGCCGCTCTCCTCCGAGGCTTGTCGGAAACCGGCGGCGATGGCAAGGGCCTGCCGACCGGTGAGCACCACGGGCGGGAACTTCAACGAGTCCTTCGCCGCCTGGCGCAGCTGCTGATCGTGTGGACGGTTTGCCAGCGACCGCGTCTCATTGACCTTTGTCGCCGGACCGAAGCGGTACAACTCGCGGCTACCAACAAACGTTGACCAGGAGCCGCGCGGATCGTTCGGCAGCCAGAACCCATATGTTCCAAAGACGACATGGGTCGCAATGACCATCGGTGTCTCGCATGTACGCAACAAAGCGCTAGCCGCGGCGGCTTGCCCCGCGCTCGACCGCTGTTGAGACTTGGATATAGAAAAAGCAGTCGCCGCAGGGCAAACAACAGCGGCTTATGCGGCGAATGGGGCTACGTGGGTTCGGACGTTTCCTCTTCGGCGACTTCTGCCGGGATGCGGGCGATGCCGGCCAATTTGTCGTCCTCGTCGAGAGTCATGATGCGGACCCCCTGGGTGTTGCGGCCGATCATGCGGATGTCGACAGCGCGAATGCGTTGGATCTTACCGCTGGTGGTGACCATGAGGACGTCGTCGCCGTCCTGAACGGACAGGATGCCGATGACCGGACCGTTGCGGGTCGTCGTCTTGATGTCGCGGACTCCTTTGCCGCCGCGCTTCTGACGGCGGTAGCGCATACTGGAGCTGGCGGCGGCGGTTTCCTCGTCCGCGTCCGTATCGTCTTCGCCGCCGGTTGTTTCCTCAACATCCTCGATCTCATCGTCGAGATCGCCCATGCCGAACGGAGTTCGCTTGCCATAGCCGTTCTCACACACGGTCAGCAGGGAAGCGTCTTCACTGGCGACAACCATGCCCACGACTTCGTCCCCCCTGGACAGGTTGACGCCTTTGACGCCGCGCGAATTGCGGCCCATGGCGCGGGCGTCTTCTTCGCAGAAGCGAATGGACATGCCTCCCTGGGTGCTGAGCACGACGTCCTCCCCAGGAGAGACTTTGACGACATCGATGAGCCGGTCGTCCTCCTCGAGCTTGATGGCGATGAGGCCCCCCTTCAATGGGCGGCTGTAAGCGGAGAGCGCGGTTTTCTTGACGAAGCCGCGGCGCGTGGCCATCAGCAGGAACCGCTCGCCGTCAAACTCGCGGACGTCGACGCAGTCCTGAATCTCTTCGTCTTCTGCCAGTCGCAGCAGGTTGACCAGGGCCCGCCCTTTGGCAGTGCGCGCCTGGAGCGGCAGGTCATAGACCTTCTGCCAGTAGACCTTGCCGAAGTTCGTGAAGAACAACAGGTAGCTGTGCGTGCTGGAGACGAACAGGTGCTCGATCGGATCTTCTTCGTCCGACTTGGCTCCCTTGATGCCTTTGCCTCCGCGATTCTGCGCCTGATAGACAGACAACGGCGTGCGTTTGATGTAGCCCCGCTGTGAGAGCGTGACGACCATCGGCTCTTCGGTGATCAGCTCGTCCTTGTCGACATCGGAGAGTTCTTCGTCCGAGATTTCCGTGCGGCGAGCGCCGGGGAATTTGCGCTTCAGGTCGTCCATCTCCTCACGGACGGCGGCCAGGATGTGGACTTCGTCCGAGAGCAAATGAAGATGCTCGGCGATGGCGTCGAGGAGTTGTTTGTGTTCGCCCTGCAGGTTCTCGCGCTCCAGATTGGCGAGCGAACCCAACTGCATGCTGACGATGGCCTCTGTCTGATTGGCGGACAGCGTGTAATTGGGGCGAGTCCCCTGCTCTTCCTGAAAACGGGCGAAGCCCTCCGGTCCGAGGGCACGGGCGACGAGTTCCGATGGCATCTCGATCGCCTGCAGGGCGATTTTCGCCTCAGCGCGACTGGGTGCGTTGCGAATCGTGCGGATCACCTGATCGATGTCGATCTGTGCGATCAGCAGACCCTCGACCGTGTGCTTGCGTTTCCGCGCCTCCGACAGCAGGAACTCGGTCCGTCGGCGGATGACGGTCACGCGATGACGGATGAACTCCTGCAGCAACTCCTTAATCGACAGCGTCTGCGGCCGGTTGCCGACGAGCGCGAGCAGGATGACGCTCACCGTCGTTTGCAACGGCGAGAACTTGTAAAGCTGATTGAGCACGACATCCCGGTCGGCGTCGCGCTTCAAATAGATGTGCAGTCGCACCTGCCAGGTCGGGGTTTTGCGGTCGGTGTAGTCGACGACCTTGGAGATCCCCTTGATCTTGTCTTCCTTGACGAGTTCTTCGAGCTTCTCCTTGATCCGATCGCGCGTATCGAGATAGGGAATCTCTTTGACGACGATGACTTCCGTGTTTTTCTCGGTTTCAAACTCGACTTTGGCACGCAATGTGAGCGTCGAGCGACCTGTCAGGTAGCCCTGTCGAATCCCGTATCGACCGCAGATGACGCCGCCTGTCGGAAAGTCCGGTCCGGGCAGGACGTTGATAATCTCGTCAATGGATGCATCCGGATCGTCGATCAGCAGTTGGACGGCGTCGACGACCTCCGCCAGATTGTGCGGCGGGATGCTGGTCGCCATGCCGACGGCGATGCCCTGCGATCCATTGACGAGCAGGTTGGGGAATCGCGACGGGAGGACGACCGGTTCCTGATTCTGCTGGTCGTACGTGGCGATGAAATCGACGGTATCCCGCTTGATGTCGTCCAGCATCTCCGCAGCCGCGGAGGACAATCGGGCTTCGGTATACCGCATGGCTGCGGGACCGAGCCCCGAGATGGACCCGAAGTTCCCCTGCTTGTCGACCAGTGTCTGTCGCACCACCCATTCCTGCGACATGCGCACGAGCGTGGGGTAGATCACCTCCTGGCCGTGCGGATGGTAGTTGCCCATCGTGTCGCCGCAGATTTTTGCGCACTTGACCCGTGCGGACGACGGCCCCAGATTGAGGTCGTTCATCGCCACGAGGATGCGCCGCTGAGCCGGTTTGAGTCCGTCCCGGGCGTCCGGCAGCGCGCGGCTGATGATCACGGACATCGCGTAGGTGAGATAGCTTTGCTGCATCTCTTCGCGGATGTCCAGTTTTTCGACCCGGCCGATCGACGGGGGGGCCTGTGGTCCGTCGTCAACGGGTTCCGTCGCGTCATCAGAATTTGGAAGGTCGTCGGCCAAGCTGAGAGTCTCCTCGTCGTGCAGTCATTGTTGAGCGGCTGTTTCGAGCGACGGACGGGTCGCCGGGAACCGCTCCGGATCAGGTCAGAGGACG
>JAHBXU010000227.1 GCA_019636315.1 Planctomycetaceae bacterium
AGTTTCTTGCTGGTCCACCACCGTGGTCGTACCTCGACTTCGACGGGAGAAGGTTGGTCCATTTCGTGTCCTTCAATCGATGAGCCTGCACATCACGAATTCCCAAGCCGACGGCTCTGCCGTCGAACGATGAAGGCATCGCCTCCAAACCCCGATGAAACATGATTGACGAGTCGAACCGCCGTTGTCCGACGGCGAAGCCGTCGGCTTGGGAAGCATTGCAACCCAGAACTTGCTGCAACGGTGACCATCTCCCTGGCGAGCCGCAATTAAATCTGTGAATCTGGCTCCTCAGGAAGTACGTTCAGTCTCTTCGATCGGTTCACGATAATTGCCGGGAACCTGCAAAACCATTGAACTCCCGGCAGTGGCCCGGCAAACTCAGGACTGACCGATTTCACTCCTGAACCTCGTCTGGAGCTTCTGCCATGCGTCCCGTCTATTTTCGTGCATGCCTCTTCACGTTGGCCGTGCTGTGCGGCTCGATGGCTGCGCTCCAGGCTCAGGAAGGCCGCGGCCTGCTCGATCTTTTGGGGCTCGGCGGGAAAACCGTCGATGAAGTGGAGATCGAGTACGCCGATCCGGAGGCTGTCATGGCATGGGTGGAATTGCCGCGGACGGCGAAGGTCGGCGACGAGATGACGTTGACCATCGAG
Organism: Planctomycetaceae bacterium; assembly: GCA_019636315.1. Taxonomy (GTDB): domain Bacteria; phylum Planctomycetota; class Planctomycetia; order Planctomycetales; family Planctomycetaceae; genus JAHBXU01. The sequence continues at coordinate 657 of JAHBXU010000227.1, forward strand.
ATCGAGAACGGTCGGGCGGAAAAGCCGCTGCGGCTGAGCGGGCTGGAGGTCGAGGAGACGTTTCTGGAAGGCTTCACGCTGGTGAGCGTGGCGCCTGAGCCGCGCCAACAGGGCCGGTCGTTCGGCTACCTCAGTCTGGAGTATCCGGTCGATATCGCGGCTGGGAAGAGCGTGAAGTACGAACTCAAACTCCAGGCCAAAGAGCCCGGCATTTATATCGGCGACGTCGATGTCCACGAGGGGAAGCGGTGGCTGTCGCGGGCGGCTCAGATTCGCATCACCGAGTAGCCGCCGTTCATTCCGGAACAATGAGATTTGGATGAAGTTCGCGAGGAGCCTCTCCGAACGATTGCGTTTCATCGTGCTCAGCCTACACTCGGTTTCATGCAGCAATCCGCCGCCTGAAAAGGCGCGATCCAACGGCATATTGATTTTCTTTCGACCATTCGAGAGGCAGGCGACCTGATGTCTCAGATGTTGAGTGTGAGCGTTGTGGTGGCAGCGATGGGAGGGATCCTGGCAGCCCTGGCGACCGAGTCTTCGTTGCCTCCTGAGGCGCCGACGGTCGGTGCGGAATCGCAGGCGACGGGCGTCGTCTACCACGACGTGAACGGCAACCAGAAATTCGACGCGGGCGATCGACCGTTGCCGGGTGTGCGCGTGTCGAACGGGCATCAGATCGTGACGACCGACGGGAACGGGTGCTACGAACTGCCGGTGGACGACGACGCGATTCTGTTTGTGGTGAAGCCGCGTAACTGGATGACGCCGCTCAACAAGTACAACCTGCCGCAGTTCTATTACATCCACAAGCCGCACGGGTCGCCGCCGACGAAGTACGCAGGAGTTGCTCCCACGGGTCCGCTGCCGGAGTCGGTCGACTTCCCGCTGACTCCGCAGAACGAGCCGCAGGAGTTCAAGGCGATTCTGTTTGGCGACACGCAACCGCGCGACCAGAAGGAAGTCGACTGGATCGCCCATGATGTGGTGGAAGGACTGATCGGCACGGATGCGTCGTTCGGTGTGACGCTGGGGGACATCGTGTTCAATGACCTGGAGGTGATGGAGCCGCTCAATAAGACGATCGCGCTGATCGGGATTCCGTGGTACAACGTCATGGGCAATCACGACATCAATATGGACGTCGAGACGCGGCGATTTGCGAACGAGACCTTCGAACGGATTTATGGACCGTCGTATTACTCGTTCGACTATGGGCCGGTGCACTTTCTCGTGTTGGACAACATCGAATGGGCGGTCGATCCGGCGACGGGCAAGGGAGGATACAAGGGCGGTCTCGGACCGGAGCAGCTCGCATTCATCAAGACGGATCTCGCGCAGATTCCCGAAGATCAAATGGTCGTCCTGATGATGCATATCCCGTTGCGCAGCGTGGGAGACCGGCACGATCTGTATCGTCTGATTGAGCAGCGACCATTTTGCATTTCGATCTCGGCACATCATCATGTACACGAGCACCACTGGATCACCCATGAGGACGGCTGGCAGGGGCCGGAGCCGCATCACCACATCATCAATGTGACGGTCTGCGGTAGCTGGTGGACCGGTGCGCCCGATGAGCGTGGTATTCCACACACGACGATGGCGGACGGCGCGCCCAACGGTTACACAATCATTCGCTTTGATGGGACGGATTACGCGTTGGATTACTTCGCCGCCGGGCGTTCACCCGATTACCAGATGGAGATTGAAGCGCCCGAGGTGTTGACGTCGTCTGAAGCGCCGGAAACCGCCGTGTTTGCAAACGTGTTCAACGGATCGGAGAAGTGGACGGTGGAAATGCAGATTGGCGATGCAGAATGGTCGCCAATGGAACGGACGGTCGCGATTGACCCCAAGTATCAACAGGTCTTCGATCGCGAGGCGGTCCTGCTTGAAAAGGCCGAGAACTGGCGCAAGCTCCCCAAGCCCAAGCTTTCGACGCACCTTTGGCGCGGCGTGCTTCCGGGCGAACTTCCACCGGGGACCCACCCGATTCGAGTGCGCGCGACGGACGAGCGCGGCCGCACCTTCCACGGCCAGCGGATTATCCGTGTCGAATAGCGCACAGAATTCGCTACGATGAGCGCCATCTGTCGAATAGATCAACTGTGACGGCTTGACCGTTCGGGCGGCACGTTGGCGGAACCGAGTTGATCTGCGATGGGTTGATGACGTATCGGAACAGTTCTCCAGTGACGGATCATGATGAGTAAGTCGAGCACAGCGGCATTCCCGGCGGAGCCGTTCCAGAACGAGCCGCACACCGATTTCAGCCGCGCTGCCAATCGCGACGCTTTCAAGCGAGCGCTCAGCGATGTCGCCAGTCAGTTGGGCCGGGAGTATCCACTGATTATCGACGGCAAGGCGGTCAGTTCGCGGAAGTCGATCATTTCTCTGAATCCGTCGCACAGCGCCCAGGTCGTCGGCCGGATTGCTGCCGCAACGCCGGATCAGGCGGAGGAGGCCATCGACACGGCCCGTCGCGCATTCAACCAATGGCGCAAAGTCGAGCCGCTGCATCGGGCGGAGTATCTGGAACTCATTGCCGCCGAGATGCGCAACCGCCGCTTCGAGTTGAGCGCCTGGATGGTTTACGAATGCGGCAAGCCCTGGGCCGAGGCGGACGGCGACGTCGCGGAAGCGATTGATTTCTGCATGTACTATGCGGAGCAGATGCGGTGGCTGTCCGTGCCCGTCCAATGCGATTTTCCGGGCGAGGAGAACAGCTACTTTTATCAGGCGCGCGGCGTCGCGGTAATCATCAGTCCGTGGAATTTTCCCCTGGCGATCCTCACGGGGATGACGGTCGCGGCCCTCGTGGCGGGCAACACGGTCATTATGAAGCCCGCCGAGCAGTCGTCTGTCATCGCCGCAAAACTGTTCGAAATGATCCGGGATGCGGGTGTGCCAGACGGGGTCGTCACGTATCTTCCGGGGATCGGTGATGAAATCGGACCGGCGCTGGTCGACAGCCCGGACGTCGACCTGGTGGCGTTCACGGGATCGCAATCCGTTGGATTGTCGATCAACGAACAGGCTGCACGCACGCCGCCCTCTCAGAATCACGTCAAGAAGGTGATTGCCGAGATGGGGGGCAAGAACGCCATCGTCATTGATGAGGATGCCGACCTGGATGAAGCCGTGCAGGGTGTGGTGGGGAGTGCGTTTGGATTCGCGGGGCAGAAGTGCTCCGCCTGCTCGCGAGTGATTGTACTGGCTCCGGCCTACGAGCCGTTCCTCGAACGCCTGCAGGGAGCCACTGAAAGTTTGAAGCTGGGGCCGGCCGAAGACCCGGGGACGACCATCGGTCCTGTCATCGACGAAGATGCCCAACAACGCATTCTGGGTTACGTCGAAATTGGCAGGAACGAGTGTCGCACAGTCGTGAGCACGGACGTCGGTGAGCTGTCCGGCGAGGGTTATTACGTCGGCCCTCACGTGTTCGCCGATGTTGCAGCAGACAGTCCATTGGCGCAACAGGAGATCTTCGGCCCCGTCCTCGCCGTCATGAAAGCGAACGACCTTGATGAAGCATTCTCATTCGCCAACAGCACGGACTACGCGCTGACAGGGGGCATGTACAGCCGCAGTCCGAAGAATCTGCGGCGTGCGCGCACCGAGATGCGCGTCGGCAATCTGTACCTGAATCGCCCGATCACCGGCGCCCTGGTGCAGAGGCATCCGTTCGGGGGATACAAGCTCTCAGGCATTGGCAGCAAGGCGGGAGGGCATGACTATCTGTTGCAGTTTCTGATTCCAATCGCTGTGAGTGAGAATACACTGCGTCGCGGATTCGCGCCGCCGCCGGATGACGAAGCGTGATCTCTCGGCCGCTGGGGGATTGTCGCGGCATGCAAAGAATGAAAACCGCCCAGCGGAGGAAGTCCCCCGCCAGGCGGTTGGAATCAGGCGTTCGCCAGGGCGAACGGCGTGCCCACAATGTGCGATCAGGTGAGCGCGTCGCGAATCTCGCCGAACTTGGTGTTCGCGTTCGTGCCGATCGCCTGAATGGCGGTCAAACAGACGACGACGATCAGCGCCAGCATCACCGCGTATTCGACAGCGGTGGGACCGTCTTCCGACGCCAGGAAGTTCTTGACGCAGTTGGCAAGCTTGTTCATCTCAGTACCCCTCAACAATCTTTGATATGTCTCCGAGCCGCCATGACTGGGAACATCCCTCGCCAAGATGGCCCGTAACCCCCAAGATGGATGTCGTTTTCCGTTTCTTTCTGATCCACATCGTGCTGTCCATTTCACAACCGAAACGTAGGTCGGCGGCCCGGGGTGTCAAACTGAAAATCATGGATTCTCGGAATGAGGCAATTGCGATTCACAGAAATGTTGAGTTCGTCCATCATTGCTGCTGTCCGCAACGCGCGTAGGGATTGTGAGGCGATCCAACCAACCACTGCGGGACATTGTGGGACGACCGAACCGCGTGTTTCGTACGCACGCCGACATGACTGACGCACTTCATCCCGCAACGCTTTCGATCGAGCAACTTCTCGCCGATTGCGATGTCGAGCGGCTGAGACGTTCCGGACCGGGGGGACAGCATCGCAACAAGGTCGAAACGGCGATTCGGTTGACGCATCGTCCGACCGGCGTCACGGCGATGGCCTCCGAGCGCCGGAGCCAGCGCGACAACCTGACGCAAGCCGTTAAGAGGCTGCGCGTCACACTCGCATTGGAAGTAAGAACGCGTTCTCCCGACTGTCCGACGGAGCGGTGGAAGTCCCGTTGCGTGCAGGGGCGAATCTCCGTGAATCGCGCCCATGCAGACTATCCTCCCCTCCTCGCCGAGGCGCTCGACGCGCTCGCCGCTGCGGATTGGGATCCGTCTCGAGCCGCGGACCAACTGGGGTGCACGCTCTCTCAGCTTCTCAAGTTCTTGCGTGGAGAGCCTCGGGCGTGGCAGCTTCTGAATCGCGAGAGTGCCGAGCGGTATCGTCGGACGTATCAGTGAAGCGTAGGCAAGGTGAGGGGGCGACGATAAAGTCGGCGACGATGCAGGGCCTCAAGCTGTCATCCGGACCAGGACCTGAAGTGCCAGCGAGGACTTTGTGGTGCCGTCTCTCGCTGACGATTCGGGTGACATTGAGTTGACGGTCGACCTTGCCAGAGTTCGACGTCCTCGCCGAGCATATCATCGCGGCGACGAGTCAGGTTCGCAAACAGGGGGAGTTGGCGGATGTTGGATTTCCACACGGTCTCGCGTCCGGACGCATTCATCGCCGAGCAGGGCGTTGCTCCCGCGGCGGCGATCGCTTTCACCGAAGGTCCGGCCGCCGCCGCAGACGGCATGGTGTATTTCACCGACATGCCAAACAATCGCATCATGCAGTTCGACTCGCACAGCCGGCGCACCAGTGTCTGGCGAACGCCGAGCGGTCGCGCGAATGGACTGTTGTTTGATGCGCAGGGACGATTGCTGGCGTGCGAGGGGAACGAATTCGGCGACAACGATGGGCATCGCCGGGTCACGCGAACCGACACGGCGAGTGGACGCCTGGAAGTTCTCACCGACCGCTTCGAGGGCCGCCGCTATAACGCGCCCAATGACATCGCCGCGTGCTCAAACGGAGTATTATTCTTCACGGATCCGTGTTACGGCGAGCGCTCCTGGATGGAACTGACTCGGGATTCCGTTTACCGGATCGACCCGGACGGTCGTGTGACGGAAGTGCTCACGCAGCCGCAGATTCAGCGGCCGAACGGTATCGCGCTCAGTCCCGACGAGAAGACCTTGTATCTCGTGGACAGTTGCCCCGTCATGGGCGGCAATCGAAAGATCTGGAAATTCGATCTGAGTGTCGACGGGGCGCTCAGCAATCAGCAATTGGTCTTTGATTTTGCTCCCGGGCGCGGCGGCGACGGAATGGCCGTCGATCAGCAGGGAAACCTGTGGATCGCTGCAGGCATTCTCAGGCCGCGGGGACCCCATGAGACGACGGATGTGCCGCCGGGGATCTGGATCATCACGCCGTCCGGGGAACTCAAGGGACGCATTCCCATTCCGGAAGACGTGCTCA
>JAHBXU010000228.1 GCA_019636315.1 Planctomycetaceae bacterium
CCGCCTGATCGGCCGGGATTCCCTTGTGGAGGATCACCTCGTTCTCCAATCGCGGCAGTAAGAGCGGATCGCCACCCTGCCGGTTTGACGGTGAGACGAACGTTCCGAAGTACGTCCTGGTGCTGGCGAACACACCGGCCATTGCGTAGTAGTCCCGCATGGTGAACGGATCGAACTTGTGGTCGTGGCACCGGGCACAGGCGACCGAGTTCGCCAGCACGCTCCGCGTGACGGTGTCGATCTGTTCGTCGATGGTATCGGCAAGGAACTGCCAGTTGTCGCCCTCGTCGAGGTTCTTGGCGCCGAGTGCGAGAAAGCCTGTGGCAATCAGAAGCCGCGCCCGCTCCGCGTCGTTGTCATAGGGGAGCTTGTCGCCGGCGATCTGTTCGGTCAGGAATCGGTCGTAAGGGACGTCGGCATTGAAACTGTCGATGACGTAGTCCCGATATCGCCACGCATAGGGAAACGCGATATTCGCCTCCTTGCCACTCGATTCTCCAAACCGGGCGACGTCCAGCCAATGACGCCCCCATCGTTCACCGAACTGGGGAGATGCCAGAAGGTCATCGACCTCCGCCGCCAACGCACTGTCCAGTCCGATCCGGTCGACGGCGGCAAGGAACTGATCAATGGCCTCGGGCGTCGGCGGGAGGCCGACCAGGTCGAAGTGCAATCGGCGGAGCAGGATGTGAGCCGCCGCATCGGCTGACGGCGTCATGCCGCGCTCTTCGAGAGCGCGAAGCACAAAGTTGTCAAAGCTCTGCCTGGCCCAGGTCGAATCGGAGACGTCGGGCTGCGGCGGATTGACGGGAGACTGATAGGCCCAATGCGCGCGAGCCTTTTCCGCATTGTCCCAGGAATCCGCCGTCACGCCCGGGCCTCCGTCGCGCGGATCGGGCGCCCCCATTTCGATCCACGTCTTGAAGTCAGCAATGACCGCTTCGGGTAAACGCTGCTGCTTGGGCGGCATCTTCAAATCCGCGTCTTCGTGGGCCAGCGCAATCAACAACAGACTCGCGTCGGGCTTTTCCGGCACCACGGCATGTCCGCGGCTGCCTCCCTTGCGAATGGCGTCCCGTGTGTCGAGTCGCAGCCCGCCTTCAGCCGCACCGGACGCAGTCGAGTGACATTCATAGCAATGCTCCACCAACACGGGGCGGATCTTCGTTTCGAAGAACTGAAAGCCGACACTTCCGGGCGTGTCATCGGCCGACGCCCAGGGGCAGGCGAGGAGCAACCACAATCCGCTACAGGCAAGAATCCGACGCATGAACATGGTTTGATCCGTATCAAGTCCGGGAGATTCGCAGTGGAGGAGCCTCATCCGCATCCCTGGATCGCCACACTACAGCTTGCCGTTGGTGGGGCTTGCGGCTGGAGGCGATGCAGGGGTCGGCCTAGTCAGATCATGTCGTTCGATCGTCGCTCCGGCATCGACGTGTGCTTCCAGCCGATACTGGGCGTCGCCAATGGTGTCGCTGTCGATCAGCGTGAAGGTGATGGTTCCTTTCGGTTCACCCTCGTCGATGGTCCAGAGTACGAGCCGCATGATCACGTCGCTCCTGGCGTCGATCTCCAACAGGGCGGTGGACAATAGCCGATGGGAACGTCCGGGCTTCAAGTTGGCCCAAACGAGATTGGTCGCAGCTCCGGCATGAGACGAAGGGCCATGGCTCCGCAGATCGAAGTCGGCGAGAACATCTTCCACCAGGGCCGGAAGGCTCATCGAGTTCACTCGACAGGCAAACTCAACTTCTTCGGGCAAATCGGACAACCGATCTGTGAAACGGATCCCTTTGGAAGGCGATGGACTGGCCCACAATGTTCCTTCCTCGTCCCGGCCGATCAACAGTCGGATCTTGGCGATTTGTACGTCAGCCCAAAACCGGTCGCCTCGCGTCCACAGCACGCTCTCCGAAGGTCCCTTGAACTGGTTCTTCCCGTCCCAATACTTGGGATCGGGGGCAAACTGGACGCGATAACAGCGGTCTACGTCCTGTAAGTGAGCTGAGTGCACATCGCGCAGGATGACGGCCGCGCTGGCCGAAGAGCTGGCCAGATGCCGCCCGCCGATGAACCCCGCGAACAGCAGCAACGTTGTCGCGACCGCCCAGGCAGCACGCTGCGCCCAACGCCTCGAAGGGGCGGGCGATCGCTCCTTCGTCGGAGGAGTGCTCATTTGCGGCTCAGTTGTCGAGGACAACCACTGGGCGCGCACGCGCGCCGCCAATCGGGTGGCATCGATCTGTTCCGCCTGTCGGTGCAGGTATCGAGCGACGAGGTGATCGACCGCTTCCAGTTTGTCCGGGTGAGAATCGTTCACTTCGGGTTCTCCTCGAGAAAAGGCTGGAGTCGCCGGGCAAGTTGCTTGCGGGCGCGATGCAACAGGACGCGCGTATTGCTTTGACTGAGCTCCAGCATCTCGGCGACTTCGACCAGAGAATGCCCCAGGGCTTGCAGTTCCACCACGGCCCGTTGTTGCACTTCCAATTCGGCCAAGGCAACGCCGATTGCCTCTTCCAATTCGCGATACATCAACGCATGTTCCGGTGCCGAGTCGCGTCGGGTTGCTGGAGGAGCGACCCGGTCCAGTCCTACGACGGGGGACTTGCGACGCGTCCAGTTGATACACGCATTCGTGATCGCCTTAAACAGCAGAGGGCGGCCGTCCTGCAACAGGTCATACTGATCCGCTTTCTCCAACAGTCTCCCATAACAGTCGTGTACCAAGTCCTCAGCGGTTCCCACGTCATGCACAAGGCTGATGGCATATGCGAGCGCAGCAGGACACGTCTCGCTCACCCAGGAGTTGAGCGCGTCACGGTCGCTTTTGGACTGAGTCGTCTCTGCCAGGTCCGCCTCCATCAACACTGGCGGCCGGCCGCATCCCTGGTCGTGCTGAGTTCACAGGCACGCCCGCCAAGGATCGTTCTCAAGTTCAACAGTCTCCCACCGGCCCCGTTACATTCATTCTCTCAAACGCGCCGTGAATGCAAAGCGCGGCCTGCCTCGGTCTGATCGTTGACTTCAGACGGCTACCCGAGCTATCGGATCTCAAGGACATCAGGAGTGCCTTTCTGGCATATTTCGCGATTGGCCGACTCGCCGGTTGTTGTGTCACATTGGCAGTTTCAGTCGACGTCCGGGTGAGTGTTGTAAATGCAACCTCTTGGATTATTATGCTTTGTGTAAAGGGCCAGAGGCACAGTTCGTGTGGCATAAGTGTTGCTTGATTGCGACGTTTGTCACTTTCGCCTTCCACCTCGTCGATGGCACCTTGCGATGGCGTTTCGCCCTGAAAAACTCACAGTTAAGGCTCAAGAAGCAGTCCAGAACGCGCATACGATTGCGCAGGAGAAGGGAAACCGCCAACTGCAGCCGCTGCACCTTTTGCATGCATTGCTCGCCGAGCCCGGGAGCGTGCCCAGGGCCATCCTGCAGAAGCTCGGCGCCGATGTGCCGCAGTTGCAACGTATGGTCGACGCCGAAATCGGGCGGCTCCCCTCATCCACTGGCTCCAATATGGACATCGGTGCGTCGGCCGATCTGATGAAGGTCTTCGATGCCGCCGAAAAGCTCGCCGACGCGCTTCACGATCAGTTTGTCTCGACGGAGCATCTTTTCGTCGGCCTGACCCGAGTGGAGGATCCCGCCAAACGCCTGCTGGCACTCAACGGCGTCGAAGAAAACGACATTCTGCAAGCCATGAAAACCGTCCGCGGGGGGCACTCGGTGACCGATCAGCATCCAGAAGACAAATACCAGGCCCTGGAAAAGTACGGACACGACCTGGTCGAACTGGCGAGGCAGGGAAAGATCGATCCTGTGATCGGTCGCGACAACGAGATCCGCCGCGTCATTCAGGTCCTTTCACGGCGTCGCAAGAATAATCCGGTCCTGATCGGTGAGCCGGGCGTCGGCAAGACCGCGATCGTCGAAGGGCTCGCCCACCGTATTGTTTTGGGCGATGTGCCGCAGGTGCTCAAGGACAAGCGGGTGGTGTCCCTCGACATGGGAGCGCTCATTGCAGGCGCCAAGTTCCGCGGCGAGTTCGAAGACCGGCTCAAGGCCGTGTTGAAGGACGTCGAACAGGCGGGCGGGCAGATCGTGTTGTTCATCGACGAGCTGCACACGGTTGTCGGCGCCGGCAAAGCCGACGGGGCGATGGACGCCTCCAATCTTCTCAAACCCGCGCTCGCACGGGGCGAACTGCATTGCATCGGCGCGACAACACTCGATGAGTACCGCAAGTACATCGAAAAGGATGCGGCTCTCGAACGCCGCTTCCAGCCGGTCATGGTCAATGAGCCGAGCGTCGAGGATACGATCGCCATCCTCCGCGGCCTGAAAGAGCGATACGAGAAGCATCACGGCATCAAGATCCGCGATGCGGCGCTCGATGCGGCTGCCACGCTCTCCGATCGCTACATCCCGGATCGGTTCCTGCCCGACAAGGCGATCGATCTGGTCGACGAGGCCGCGTCGCGCGTGTCGATGGAACTGCATTCCGTCCCCACCGAAATCGACGTCGTCCAGCGGCGGCTGACCCGCCTGGAGATCGCGGCACGCCAACTGGCCGAAGAAGGCGAGGAATCCGCCGCGAAGGAGCGGACTGCCATTCAGGAGGAGATGGACGAACTCAAACGCAATCTCGCCTCACTGAAGGAACAATGGGAGGCCGAGAAGCTGGGGTTGGGCGACGTCAAGAATGTCCGCGAGGAACTGGAACAGGCCGACCTCGAATACGCACAGCAGGAAGCCGCCATTCGCGATAAGCAGGCTCAGGGACAGCTTGTCGACGAACGCGACTATCAACGGCTGTTTGAAATCGAACAGCGGCGATCGCGGCTGCGCAAGACCGTTGCCGAACAGGAAGCCCAATCGGAGCGGGTCGCCAAAGAACAAAGCGCCGCAGGACAGAAGACCCGTCTGTTGCGAACTGAAGTCGGTCCCGAAGAAATCGCTCAGGTTGTTTCCGCCTGGACCGGCGTCCCGGTGAGCCGCATGCTCCAGACCGAGCGAGAGAAACTGCTCAACATGGAGCAGTTGATCCACCAGCGGATGATCAATCAGGAGGAAGCGGTCGCCGCCGTTGCCAATGCGGTGCGCCGGTCACGATCCGGCCTGCAGGATCAGCACCGACCGATCGGTTCGTTCATCTTTCTCGGTCCGACGGGGGTCGGTAAGACCGAACTTTGCAAAGCGCTCGCGGAGTTCCTCTTTGATGACGAGCGGAACATGGTCCGCATCGACATGAGCGAGTTCATGGAGAAGCACTCGGTCGCGCGGTTGATTGGCGCCCCTCCCGGGTACGTCGGCTATGAAGAAGGCGGCCGGCTCACCGAAGCCGTTCGGCGGCATCCGTACTCGGTCATTCTGTTTGATGAGATCGAGAAGGCGCATCGCGACGTCTTCAATGTGCTACTGCAACTGCTGGATGACGGCCGCCTCACCGACGGGCAGGGCCGCACCGTTGACTTTACCAACACCATCGTGGTCATGACGTCGAACATCGGCTCGCAGGCCATTCTGGAGTTGACGGCCGAAGGGGATGAGGACCAGATTCGCGAAACGTGCATGGCGGCCCTCAAGATGCACTTTCGGCCGGAGTTTCTCAACCGCATCGACGAAGTGATCGTCTTCCATCCGCTCGACCGGCACGACATCCGCAAGATTGTCGAATTGCAATTGGCACAGTTGGAGCACCAGCTTCAGGAGCATGGTTACGAACTGGTCGTCACCGACGACGCCAAGACGCTCCTGGCGAATGAAGGATACGATCCGACCTACGGCGCGCGGCCGCTGAAGCGGATTATTCAGAACCGCCTGCAGAATTCGCTGGCCAACGCCATCCTCGGCGGCGAGTTCCCCGAGGGGTCGACCATCAAAGTCGGCGCCCAGGGCGGAGGGTTCACGTTCGACCGGGAGTAAGTTCGCACGATGTTGCTACCGATCGTCGGATATCGGCGGTTCAGATCCCGTACTGGCGTCCGACGTCCTTCGCCGTCTTGTTGACGCGGTTGTGGGCGTACAGGCCGTCGAGGATCAGTTCGGCAATCGCGGCCTGAAGTGGACTTGTTGTTTCGCCGACCGCCAGTTCGGGGGCGAGTTCGCCGGCCGCAGACTCCAGGGATTTGCGGAAGCCGCGAATTCCGTCGAGGGACTGCAGAAACGCGTCCGTTGTGGCGGTGTCGGCAACCGTCAAGCGGCCGCCATTCTCGAAGAATTCGACCACATTCCGGAACTGCTTGGCGTTGAAGTGCTGATCGAAGATGTTCTTTACGGCTTCGTCAAAGAGCCGCTGCAGCAGGCGGTCCTCTTCGCCGGTCTCCTCGGTCATGGCGAGTTCGACCTTGCCACGAGACGATGCGGTGATATGCGCCAGGTCGCTCAATCGAGCCACGGCGACCGGTTCTCCCGTCAGAATCGTGCGGCGTTCGGCATTCGAGACCATGTTCTCGTAGTTGGCGATCGACATTCGCACGCTGACGCCGCTCGCCTGATTAACGTGCGGGCTGGTGCGCGCCAGTCGTGAAATTTCTTCGACAATCTGCTTCATGAACAGCGGGACACGCACGGCAACCGCGCTGTCGCGTTCGGTCCAGGCGTTCTCATTGGTGATCTGCATGCCTAACTCGCGGGTGAGCGGGTAATGCGTGCGAATCACCGAGCCGATGCGATCCTTGAGCGGTG
>JAHBXU010000229.1 GCA_019636315.1 Planctomycetaceae bacterium
GGATCTTTGGCATCAGCCGCGGACATGTGAGCGGTGGAGCGTCCCGCACAACCGCTAAGGCGCGGGGCCGTGTACTATCGGTAGGCCCGCTGAGCCGCTCACATGTCTGGGGCTGATGGTCTCGGGGAATGGGGGATCTTCGGAGTCAGCCGCGGACATGTGAGCGGTGGAGCGTCCCGCACAACCGCCAAGGCGCGGGGCCGTGTATAACCGGTAGGCCCGCTGCGCCGCTCACACGTCTGCGGCTGATCACTTCAAAAAAAATGGGGCTGCCTGGGAACCAGCCGCGGACATGTGAGCGGTGGAGCGTCCCGCACAACCGCTAAGGCGCGGGGCCGCGTAAGACCGGTAGGCCCGCTGAGCCGCTCACATGTCTGGGGCTGATTCTTGCTTCCGCGTAAGGTGAACATCGGTCACGGTGCGGAGGAACTTGAGCGGCTGTTTTGGTGGGAAGGGAACGGCGTGCGGCGGCCGTGAAAGTGAGGATGCAAGATGCAGTTGCAGGAGTTCGTGGCCGAGACGCTACGGCAGGTGATTGCCGGCGTGGCCGAGGCGCAGAAGGGTGCCGCGGAGCATGACGCGGCGATCAATCCGCGGGGGACGAAGAATCACTACACGTTGTCGGCTGGAGCGGCGGCGACAAAGCAGGTGAAGACGCGGGCGAAAAGCGTCATTGAGTTTGACGTCGCTGTGACGACCACCGATGCATCGAACAGTGAAGCCGGCGCAGGCGCGATGATTGCGGTTCTCGGTATCGGAATGAAGCGGAAGGAAGGGGTTGAGCAGTCGATGGTCAGTCGAGTCCGTTTTGCAGTACCCGTGCTGCTGCCGGCTCAGCCAGAAAGCTGATGTCGGGGCGCGACTGGAGTTCGCGGACCTGGCTGGCACATTCCTGCAGGAGCATCATCGCCTTGCTCGGGTGGTTGCACTCCGCGGCTTGATGGGCGCGCGATACTGAAATGGCGAGCTGGAAGTAAGCGGCCTTCCAGTCGACCAATGGAATTGGCACGGGGGCTGAGTCTGGGTCGCCAGTCATGCGGATTCTGTTTCCAGCGGGAGCCTGGCGAGCGCGGCTTGCAACTCGTGAATGAGCTTCTGGGCGGCGGCCGGTTCGATCGCGACTTCGGTGTGGCCGGTGAACTTGAGAACGATCGACGTTTCGACGTAGACGCTGACGGCGGAGTCGGCGTACTGCGACGGAAAACCATGCATGGGTTCGGGGATGCGTTTCATGTCGATGGACCTTGAAAGGGGGAGTGATGCAGAAACAACTGCAGTCGCCGGGAGGCCGTCCTGTAACGGTCCACGCTGTTCGGAAATCAGTGACGATTGAAGAGCGGCAGGGAGATGTCCACGCCGATGCCGGGATCAGCCACTGGGAAGACGCCCGCGGACGCGTCTTTCGGCGGCTGGCTGACGAGAACGGATTCCTGTGTGAGGACGACGGTCAGGCTTATTCCGAGGTCGAGGCGCCTGACTGTGTGTGATCGACGGGATGCCATTCCTCGACGCCGGTGACGACTTCGCCGTCGATGCGGATGACGTCCGGTCGGCCGGCGACCGACGCGCCGATCGCTGTGACATACCCGAAGAAACGTTGCTGGCCGGCTTTCATCAACACTACGCGGCCGGGTTCCGGCGGCTCGGTGGCCAAGTCCCGGTAATCCTGGGCGGATAATCGGAGTTCATTGCTGTTCCGCGACGGACGAAGCGCCGCTTCGAGTGCAGCCATCGCCTCATCCACGGTGCGATATCTTAGGGGCGGTGTAGTCCAAAAGCCCTGCTCTTCGCATTCGTCCAGAACCGCGAAGAACGCGCTGGCCCTTGCCGTGAGAGCAGCCGCTTGGCTCCAGTGGCCCTGGCTGATGCATGATGCAATCAGCGGCTGAATCAGATTGCTGATTTGCTGGCGTTGCTCGATCATCATCGGTCTCCCTTCAGCCCGAGCATGTCGGCGGCGATCTTGGACAGCAGCGAGGTGAGGACGTCGACGGAGACGGCGAGGCCGCTTTTGCGGAGCGTTGTTTTCGCCTGACTCCAGACATCATCGGAGCGGGCCGCGTTCAGAAACTGATGGCCCTGCCATGTGATCCCGCTGCAGAGGGCATTGCCGTCGCGTTCGCAGGCGAATCCGGCCACGAAGCCGGCCTGGTGAAGCAATTGCAAGTGGCCGGCCAGCAGGTCGCGTCCCCTTTTGATTGATGAGGCATCCGTCTCGTAAACCGCTCCGAGCGGCATCTCCTCGATTTCGAGCATTAACTCTCGGATCAGATCCATGTCACACTTCATGCGGATCATCCTTTCTGGCTGGCGGATGGAAAGCGGCGGGAGCATAGCCGATCCGCGGCGGACGAGTCACGACAGGTTGATTTTCGTCGGCCGCTGGTGTGGGATGGGGTGGTTTCCCGAACCAGTAGAGAGGGCCAATCATGCGTGACGTAATTCGACCGCTCGTTCTGTTGCTGTCGCTGGTTGTGGTGGTGGCGCAGAGCGCCGAGAATCCTCCTGCACATTCGAAGCCGATCGTCGAGACATTTCATGCAGTCGTGTTCTCGATCGCAGACGGAGACACGGTGTCGGTGCTGCGCGACAAGAAACCCGTGAGGGTTCGACTGGAAGGGATCGACGCGCCGGAGAGAAAGCAGGAGCACAGCAACAAGGCGACGCACGCGTTAACAAAGTTGGTGAAGGACAAAGAGGTGCAGGTCGACGTGCTGGGAACAGACCAGTATGGGCGGCTGCTGGCGATCCTGAGGTTGGATGGACGCTCTGTGAATGAACAGCTCGTCGCGGACGGCTGGGCGTGGCACTTCAAGAAATACAACTCTGATCCGCAACTGGCCGCGCTGGAAGCGCAGGCGCGCGAAGCGAAGGTCGGCCTGTGGGCACATGAGAACGCGATTCCACCGTGGGAGTACCGCGAGATTGAACGTGCTGCCGTGGCTGCACGTAAGGCCGACCAAGCGCCATTGATCGTTGAATCGAAGCCGCCGGTGAAGGAGCAGCAGGAGGCGGCCAAGAGTCATTGGCTTAACACGTCGACCAATGCGCGTCACAACTCGTCCTGTCGCTGGTTCGGAAAGACGACGCGTGGACGCTATTGCGCGGCCGGCGAAGGCAAAGCGTGTGGAATCTGCGGAGGATAATTGGTGCAGTTGCTGTTTCGTCTGGGCCTTAAAAAACTCTCGGCGGGCGGTTGACAGCGATCAGGGAATTTGTATGGTGGCCGGTGCCTTAAATAGTACCGCCACTCGGGAGCGTTTCCCGGACCCGCTTCTCGCAGTTTCAACCCTGCTGGAATTGGGCGGCGGTGAAAACCGACCGCCCCAGCCTGTACTATGGCTGAGGCATCCAGCGAGGGTTTTTTCATGCGCGGCGCTTGCCCTGCATGTTCAGAGCGTCGGCGGTGGAGTTCCGCATCTCCACCGCCGGCGTTTTCTTTTGCGCTCCCGCTGGGCGCCTGCCTGATGCACGTCTGACGGCGGTCTGATCAACGGAGACCCGAAGCCACGGGAGGGCGTTTCCCCCTGACCGATCAGGAGACGCCATGCCTCGCGACTGTTGGCGGCGCTGCCGGCCATCCCTGCGCAGCACCGGACCCGGAACGCCGATGTACTGGGCCATCTACAAAGAGATCTACATGGAACATGTGGTGACTACGTGCCGCGCGGATTCGGAGCATCCGCTGCACGTGCGCAAAGTGCTGGACCGCTTCACGGCGTACCTGGGCCTGGCGGAATCGGAGTTGTCGGCGATCGACAACCGCGACCTGGCGACGTACGTCCAGCGACGTCGTCAGGATGAGTGGCGGGGGAAGCCGCTGCAGCCGCGGACGATCAACAATGAAATCGACATCTTGAACACGGCGTTTGCGAAGGCCGGTCCGCGCGAGCGCGGAGCCGGGCGTGGGAACTTCGCGTTCATCTCCGATGCGCCGTTTCATCCGCGGCTGCAGGAGTTCGCGCGGATGCCGGTCTGCCTCGAATGGGTGCAGATCGAGCGGTTGGTGGAGGCGGCGCGCTGCTCGCGGTCGCCGCACCAGGCCGTCTGTTGTCCGAGCGTGTTTTGGCCGGCGGCGGTCTTGCTGGAATTAACGACGCGTCTCCGGCGGCGGGCGCTGTTGCGCGTGCCCCGGCCGAGCGACGAATTGTTGCTGGAACGCCGCGAAATCCGTGTGCCGGCGGAGTTCGATAAGAACGGCATCGAGCGTGTGTATGCACTGGGCAGTGACGAGACGGGGGGGCGCGTCGCGCGCATCCTGCACGCCCTGCCGACGCGGCTCGGCGAGCCGCTCCTGCCGTGGCGTCGTGGTGATGGCCGGCCCATGAGCCTGGGGCATTTCAGCAACGCCATAGCCGCCATGCAGCGTCGTGCGGGCATTTGCGAGAGTCAACGCGTCCGGCTGAAGGACATCCGATCGACCGGTGCGACGCTGATCTCGGATCGGTTCGGCGATGCGGTCGCGAAAAAGGCGATCGGACATTCTCCGAACACGAACACGATCAACACGAATTACAAAAATCGGTTGCCCCGTGAGGCGGACCGTGCGGCCAGCGACATGATGGCCGCGCCCATCCTCGATCGGATTGACCGCCGTCCGGAACCGGACGGTCCGGCCACCATTCGATTTCCCGGAGGTGCGGCATGAATCAACCGGAGCGAGGGTGTGCTCTGGGGCTGCGGTGGTGGGCGTCAGGGGGAGGACGCCGCACGGGAGGCGCGCCGCCGCGGCTTTTCTTTCACTGCTCGCTCGCTAGCTAGGGGCTTACCACTTAACTATCCACGGAGGCGTCTTATGAAGCTTTTGAAGTCTCGTCCTCATCCGACCGCGCGGGAGTATGACCAGCGGACGACGTGGGTGTCGGCGTCGGGCCGCGTCAGCGTGTGGGCCTATCGGCGTCGCCGCGGGCGGCGGGTCTATTACGTGCGGCAGCGCGAGCCGCTCGGCAGCCTGTGGGAGCACGTCTCCCGTCACACCGACCGCGCGGCCGCCTTCGCCGCCGCCAAACGGATCGACCAGCGTCTGCAGCAGGCGCGATAGCAATCCCCCAACCACGGAGGCTCAACGTGCAACGGAATCCTGCGGTGTGGATGTGCGGCATGCATCTTGTGCTCGGACTGGCCTGCGTGATTGCGTCGGCCGTGCTGCAGGACGCGGTGCCGCTCTTGTTCGGCGGGCCGTCGATCGTGTTCTCGGCGGTCTGGCTGCGGCTGGCGCTCGCCTGGGACGACGGCGAGGCCTTCGGCCGACGTGTGTGCTGCTACTGCGGCGCACCGGCGAGCTGCGTGCTCGTCCTGGACGAGTCGGTCGGCGTGCGGCAGGAGGATCTGTGCGCGTTCCACGGCCGACTGCGGCTGGAAGAGGAAGGTCTCGTGTGCGGCGCGGGACCGGACATGGAGGTGCCGTTGTGAGCAGAGAACAGGGAGCAGCGAACAGGGAGCAGTCAACTTTGACGGCGGAGGAACTGGATAACCTGGGGCTGGGGCCGTTGGAGGCGCCGCGCGTCGTTGATCTGCTGAGCGTGCTGGACAACGTCAATCGAGAGTTGTGCCTGGCCGGGCGGGTGGCTGACACGCTCGATCTGCCGGCGCAGGCCGGTGCAACAAACGGAGGTGCAGGATGCTCGTCTTGACTCGGCAGGTCGGAGAGCGGTTGCGGATCGGGGAGAACGTCGTCGTCACGTTGACGCAGACGTCCTGCGGCAAGGTGCGGCTGGCCATTGAGGCGCCGCGCGACGTCGTGATCAAACGCGGCGAACTGGTCGACGCCTGGGAGGATCGCCGGACCGATCGGTCGGTCGGCTGAGGGAGTCGTTGGCTGCGCCGCACGATGGCGCAGCAATCGCAATACTTGACCCGAAGGGAGGGGCCATGAAGCCTGAGAGCATTAACAAAAGCTTGATCGACCTGCTGACTCCGATCGCCGCCTGGTGCACGGAACAGATGCGAGAGAAAGAATCGCAGGAATCACGGGAACAGCGGGCGCGCGTCCAAGCCGCCAATTACAACGCAGAGGCATCGCGTCTGGAAAGCACATTGCGAGTGCCGCTGCTGGGCGAAGTCAGGTGCGCGCTGGTCGAGCGTGTCTGTCCTGTAAAACCTGGTGAGTGGGAGCTCACGTCGTGGATTTCAGAGAAACTAGTTCCAGAGGTTGAAACAGTGTCGCACTGGAGCTTCTATCACGATGATGGGGATTGCGTTCCGACTCCTGCATACGACGTCGAGAATGTTCGCGCCAATGCGTTCTTCGCGATTGAGTCTGGGGCGTGGAAAGGATTCCGGTTCCCGAAGTCGTTGCTGGCATCTGCAGAGTCGTTGATATCGCGGAGTGGTCCACCGAAGTCGAAGCGGTGACATGACGTCGTGATCATCAGACGCGGCGAACTGGTCGACGCTTGGGCGGATCGCCGGACCGATCGCTCGGTCGGCTGATTCCTTCACCACGGAGAGAGGGAGACACGGAGATGATTTCTACAGCGATTCCAGTCGCTGAGGCGCGTCGTATTGCAGAGTCCTACGATCAGCAGATCGTGGTGATTGCGACGTACAGCGCGACGAAAGAGCGGACGAACATCGTCACCTACGGCGTGACGGCAGCGCAGAAAGCACAGGCGGCCGGCGTGGGCGATCGGCTCGTCGAGATACTCGGGCTCGGGGAGGGCGACGTGTGCGAAGACTATCGCCG
>JAHBXU010000023.1 GCA_019636315.1 Planctomycetaceae bacterium
ATGGGTTGGCGAGAAAGGCCGTCCACGCCAACGGACACCGTTCGCGTCGTTGCTTTGCCTGCCCGCGCACAAATGCTATCTGACAACAACATCAGGCAAACCGATCCCATGACCCCTCACCCGACGACGCGCGACCCCGGCTTCTCCGATTTCTTCTATTCCGCGCCGGACGGGCTGAAGCTGCATGCCCGGATATACGGCGACCAGCTTCACACCAGCACCCCCGTCGTCTGCCTGCCCGGCCTTTCGCGCAATGCGCGCGATTTCCACGAACTGGCCCTGCTGCTCTCCCAAAAGGCGGAACGACCGCGTCGGGTGGTGGTGTTCGACTACAGAGGCAGGGGGTTGTCGGCATATGACCGGAAGTGGCGCAACTACAACGTCGTTGTCGAGGCCGACGATGTTCTGGCGGGGCTGATCGCGACCGGCGTCGAGAAGGCGCACTTCATCGGCACGTCGCGCGGCGGCCTGATCATCCACCGCATCGGCGTCGTACGGCCTACGGTCTTCAAATCGATCGTGCTGAACGACATCGGCCCCGTCATCGAAGGCGAAGGACTGGCGCAGATCCGTTCCTACCTGGAACGCTCGCCCAAGCCGAGCGACATGGCCGACGCCGTGGCGATCCAGAAGGCGGCGCATGGCGCCGCGTTCCCGACGCTGACTGACGAAGACTGGAAGCGGTTCGCAAACGCGATCTACCGCGACCAGAAGGGTCGCCCGGTTGCGGATTTCGACCCCGCGCTTCTGAAGGTGCTCAAGGATTTCGACCTCGACAAGCCGATCCCCGCGATCTGGCATCTTTTCGAGGCGCTGCGCGGCTTCCCCCTGCTTATCCTACGCGGCGGCAACTCCAAGCTTCTTTCAGCGGCCACGCTGGCGGAAATGGCGCATCGCCATCCCGACTGCCTCGCCGTCACGGTGGAAGGACAGGGCCACGCGCCGCTGCTGGAAACCGGCGAGTTGCCGCAGATGCTGGCAGGCTTCTTCGACCGCGCCGAAGACAAGACCTGATCCCCACAAGATAGCCTTGTACGACTGATTGGCACGGCGCGCAGCCGCGCGCCTGATTTCGGCACACGTTCCCGCAAACGAAAAGTGGTCCGTGTCTTTCGACACGGACCACCAGAGGTCAAGCAATCAGCAGATTGCTATCAGGAACCCCAGTTGTACTGGAAGCGGAGGTAACCACCCCAGGCGTCTGCATCTTCGATAGCGGAGTCGAAGTTGTCGTAGTAGATGACTTCCGGCGTGATCGTGAAGTTGTTCACGAGTTCGTACTCGACGTTGGCGACAGCAACGAAGTTCTCCCAATCGTCGTAGGAGAGCTGAACATTCAGCTTCGCCTGTTCGTTGAAGGCGAACGAACCACCGCCCCAGACGGCCCAGTCGCCACTCCAGTTGCCGTAATAGTTAGGCTGATAGCCACCGAAGAACGCATAATCGTCCTTGTCGGCGTAGCCACCCATCAAGAAGAGCGAGAAGGCATCGTTGACGTTGAAGTCGACGCGAGCCTTGGCAGCCCAGACTTCCCAGTTGGAGTCGTAACCGACAACACCAGAAACTCCACCCCAACCGCCGGTCCAACCTACGCCACCGACGACATGCGGCATGTAGCTGTCGACCGTGTAGATGTTTGGCCAGGCAGTCGGATCGCTGACGCCGTTGCCGTCGCCCATTTCAAGAGCCACTGCGGCAGTGAAGCCGTTGCCGCCCGTGAAGGTGTAGGCCATCTGGTTGGTGCTGAACGGACCGTAGCCGATGCCGTCGTCGTTAATGACCGCGCCGGCGTAACCGGTGAAGGTCGAGAACAGCGAGTCGGTCACACCGACGCGGAAGCCACCGAGTTCGAGATAAGCGTGCTCGATGTCGACGGTCTCAGCGATATCGGTCATGTCGGTGCCCGGGAAGGCAACGTAGTGCGAATTCACCGAACCCGAATTGAAGTTGATCTGGGCGTAGGCGCGCAGGGTGCCGAGTTCGGTTTCCTGACGGGCGTCGATGCGCAGAGCGAGACGAGCATTCTTGTAGTAGGTGTCGTTCTCGTCGCCGAAGTCCGGGGTGCCGGGAGGCGAACCCTTGTCCAGAACGTCGGTCGCAGCCGAGAAGTAATCGCCGACGCCGACGTCATAGCGCATGTAGCCGGAGAACTTCAGGCAGGTTTCGGTACCGGGGATGTAGTAGAAGCCGGCGCCGTAGGTGTCGCAGATGCGAACGTATTCGAAGGGTTCCGGTTCGGCGATCACCACCGCATCGGCGGCGCGCGCACCGGAGACTGCGACGAGAGCCGCAGCGGAGCCAAGAAGCAGGCCCTTGATGTTCATTTTCTGACCTCCAGTGCTAATGCAGTGGGAGGGTACATATTGCAGTGGACAACCGTGTGCTGCGGGCAGTGGGCTCTGGACTCCGCTAGCTATATCGGAGCCTGCAAGCCAACGTGGGTCCGGTTTCTGAGTTGAGCCACCTAACGCGATAGACCCGAATGCATTAACTCTCGAATGCTGAACCGCTACGAGTTCCCGGAGCACTAAGCGTGTTCGTCCTCGTCCATCAACGACGAGGGAACCAACATGCTCAGCAGAATCATCGCCATCTTCACCGCGCCGGTCGACGCCAGGTCGCTGCGGCAATACCTTCGGCCCCGAGGTCCGTACGACCATCTGCCCGATCCCTTCTGGGACCGGCTATCCCGTCACCCGCGCCGAGCCATCCTGCGATACGCCGACTGGTGTCGCGACCGGGCGCTGCTGGTCGATCTCGACTCCCTGCTGCGGTGGGAGAAGGCCGAGGCGATGGAACGGCTGGAGGCCCGCCGCACGCTCATGAATCCGAAACCGCTGGCCACGGTGACCGACGACCGCCGCGTCCATCGCCGCCGCGCCAGCGACCGGATGGAGGGCGACCTATGAGCCCGAACCCGATGATAGTGCCCGTCGACCCACAGGCGGTAGGAGAGTTCTGGGCCATCTGTGGACTCCCGGCCGACCGGGCCATGGCGTGGGTCGACCGATACCTGCCGCAGGACATCGCCGACGAGGTGATAAACGCCGACGAAGAGACCCGGCTGCGGGTGGCACTGGTCGACGGTTAGCCGGCCAACATCGCCAAGGTGCGGCCCCGTGAGGGGCTGCATCGCTTTTCCAGCCCTCCACCGATGGGGTCGCGATAGCGATGCAGATGCTTAACCGCGATGTAAGCTGTGCATGTTCTTCGGACTGGATGTTCGCCCGGCTTCAAGCCTTTGTGTCCTCATCGTCAACCAGAGGAGGTCCCCATGGCGACCAAGAAGCCCACTACCAAGTCCAAGACCACCAAGAAGCCGGCCCGGAAGCCGCCGCACAACAAGCTCAAGCGTCCGACCAACGACGAGCGTCTACTCCGATTCCTGTCACGGCCGGGTGGCACCACCATCGAGGACATGCGGCGCGAGATCAAGATGCAGGCGCATAGCATCCGGGGCTGCATGAGCAACTTGCGGAAGAAGACGGGCATCGAGATCACGTACGACCGCGAGACCAAGCGATACAGCATGGTCTGACCTAGCCGCCTTACAGCCTCCGAGGGCCGGCCATCGCGCCGGCCTTCATCCGTTTCGTGTCGGGCGCAACGTCGCGCGTATCGGTCAGGCGGGCGTCGTGTAGGCCTTCCAGGCGATGACGGCGCTGTATGGCGACTTGTGACGGGTGTGTGCCGCTGTTTCGGCTGAGCGATACCTATACTGGATTTCGGCGGATTATTATGTGGAATTTCCAGTATCGAATAGCGGCGGTCGGGGTCCATGCCGTATAGGCGCGCAGGCTGATAGGTCAGCCATACTGTCCTATATGTCGGCACTACCTCTACTAGTATGCAAACGAAATCATCGTACCGAGCCTCTCATCGGGACCCTGCCAGCCACGTTGCATTGATGGCGCGGCAAGGACCCAACTCGAAGTTGCTTTCCGGATGAGGAGTGCAACTTGGAGAATCAGCGTGGTGGACGAGGATACTTCGACCAATCGATGCTTCCATCCTCACCGATGTCGCGCTTCCACACCGCCATACCACACGCCACGTAGGCAGCGGCCTCCTGGGGTGTGCAGGTGAACGCGGCGACCCGTCCCCTCGAACGTTGACGGTTCTTGGCCCTGGTCAGCACCTGCAGGTTCCACGGCACGTGCAGCCCTGCGATGTCTGGGTGGTCGTGGATGGGCACCTTGTGGTCCACCTCCTCCTTCTTCGTCTTGTCGCGCTGATCGTACATCGCCTGCATCTCCGCGTGCTCGTCGTCGGTGAGCCAGGGAGGAGTCCGCAGTCTAATCATACGGTACCCTGCGATACCCTTGGAGGTACGCTCACGGCGCTTCGCTCGACGCACATCGCCAGTGCGGGCGTACCAGTCCCGCTGGCGCGCGTTGTCCTGCTCGTGAAAGTCGTCGGTGCCCACCTCGGCCATCTTCTTCGCACGGCTACGGCGGCGTGATACCTGCTCCTTCTCCTTCTTTGCCTCAGCCTTCGCCAGACGCTCAGCCTCTTCCTGCGCGAGGATGTTCTCCGTACCCTCTTCGGCCATGAGGTCGAGCCGGGCCTGTTCCTTGGCCTCGGGCTTCGCCTGCGTACGCGCTACGCCCTTGAGCCTCGCCTTCTCGTTGCCGCAGAGGACGCAGCCGCTCTTGGGGAATCGCCGCACGTCGGTACCGCAGACCTTACAGACCTTACCGTGGTACGTCTTCGCACCCATCAGCTTCGCCTCAGTCCATGACCGGGCTGGTGAGGGAATCGCTTCGCTCTTCGCCATTGCGGCGACCTTTCTATCAGGTTGATCGGGAAGCCCGCATTGTGCCGTGGGTGGCGAGTGGAAGTGTAGTCCGATAGGAATCGTGATGGTCAGTGCTCGTCGCCTGCCTGGTGGATCGATGCTGCAAGGCTGATGGATGCTGGCGGGGTGCGGGGCATCGAGCGATGAGGCTGTGGTTCGCGGGGGGCTGGTGGGCTCGTGGGTGTTGTCGCTGTTCCCGCCAGGGAGCGGGGGACTCCGTCACGGCCTTCAGTCGCTGCACCGGCTAAGTCACTGTTATGACTACACTACTACTAGTAGTAGTAGTGTGACGGAGTCCTACCCTTAACAGCAGCCAAACATTTACGCCGGTAAGATTACGGACTCGCTCCCGAATTGGCCGACCCGTCAGTCACCGAACGGCTCCTCCTCCATGTCCGCGCGCCCGACAGCCGTATCGATCCCAGCCAGCTCAGCCGCCGCTTCCTGAGCCTCCTCCGACATGTGCCAGTCCGCCTTCGAGTCCTCGAAGGGCTTCCACCAGGGATGCAGATCGCTGAACCGCTTACGTGCCTCCGGTAGTGGCAGGAATCGACGGTATCGGGCACCTGACGTACGGGCCTTGTCGTCGGAGATGATGCCGTGTTCGTCAAGGAACCTCCAGAAGTCGTGGGACTTGAGATACTTCCGGCCGCTGTGGGCCATCGCATGAATCCGCAGGCGGTCGGCGCGGGCCAACGCCGGGTCGCTCTTGTGCGCCACAATCTGAATCACGCCAGATGGGTCACGGACCTGGTAGGGCAGTGACCCCTCGGCCAGAATGTTGCCCAGCCACTCGACCAGAGGGTCGGCGGACTCGGCCTTCTGCTCGTTCTTGGCCTGAGTCTCTGGTGGATTGTCACGGGGGTGCCAGCCGGCCAAGTCCATCGCCAACATGTCGTGCAGGAACGCTTCGCGACCACCGCCATCGAGCTCCTTGTGGAGTCGGCCGAAATAGGCGGTATCCTTGGCGTGTGCGTCGGAGACCTCGAAGACCACATAGCGCCGGTCGTCTTCATCGACGGGAGCTACCCAGTCCTCGTTGCTGGCCATCACGACGGTCAGCATGTTGGGGCCGGAATAGGCGTCGATGCCCTTGGGCTCGAACATCATGCTGCGCTCGGTGGCCATGCTCTTCAACACACCAGCAGCCTTCTGGTCGCCTGCCCAGACCGCTTCGTCGGCGAAGATGAAGCAGCACTGCATCAGGTGGGCGTTGAATCCGCCGACCACCTGTCGCGACTGAGTGACATGCAGCCCGTGCGCACCGAAGATATCGCACATCAACGTGGCGAGTGTACCCTTGCCCGTGCCCTGCTTGCCGCGCAGGATCACGATGACCTCGGACTGCACGGTCGGATTCTGAATGGCGTAGGCCAGGTAGCGGAGCAGATACCCGGCGTGGTCCGCGTTGCCGCTGCAGACCACGTCATCGATGTGGTGGCGCAGGAGCGACCAGTCGCCCTGCTTGGCCTGCACGCCGAATCCCTGCCAGAGGTTTAGCCGATCGCCGACGAAGCGTTCGCCTCCAGGATCGATGGTGAAGCCGATGGCGGTGGGCCGGTCCTTGTGCTTGTTCCAGTAATCGAAGAGGGGCTTCCGCGTGATGGTCTCGTTGCCCTCGGTGTCCACATGCTTCACGCCGTAGAACCGGTTCGACAGCAGCGCCTTAATGTCGGCCACGGACGAAAAGGTGACGATCTTGTGCGTGCGGCCACCACCGGCGTCCTTGGTCTCCCAGCTGACGATTCGAACCTTGCCGCCAATCTTGGCGACGACGTAATCCTTGTTCATCTGCGCGAGGGCTTCCT
This sequence comes from Planctomycetaceae bacterium, assembly GCA_019636315.1. Taxonomy (GTDB): domain Bacteria; phylum Planctomycetota; class Planctomycetia; order Planctomycetales; family Planctomycetaceae; genus JAHBXU01. The sequence continues at coordinate 6,607 of JAHBXU010000023.1, forward strand.
TGCCCGAGAGGAGGCTACTCATCGTCGGTCTCCATCTCGTAGACTAGGAAATCTTCCTCCAGCACATCGTCGTCACCGTCGAACGCTGCGACCCTCTCCGGGTAACCTGCGTCGACCACCGCCTTGAGCAGCACGCGGTACGAGGCACCTCCGGGCTCACCAGCCGTAAGGGACGTCCATCGCCGGGCGGTCAGTTCCAGGTCTCGCTCGCCGTACCGACCGTCAAGCGCGCACCAGGCCAGCCACTCGACCATACCGTGGCCCGCTGTGGCGTCGTGCGCGCTGGCCATCAGCTTGAACCACTCGTCGTGCTTGCCGGGGCCATAGGCCGCCGGGTCGATTACGGCGAGGAACTCCGCCAACTGCTCGTTCGAGAACTTGCCAACCCGCTCGCCACCGAGTGAATCGATGGGGTCCGGCCGGACGAGAAGCTGCAGCAGCGCATCGGGTGCAGACTTCACATCGGAGATTGGCGGGGCGAAATCATCTACCTGGTAGACGCCGCCCGTATCAGGATGGATACTGCCCGGCCCGACGACGAAGCCGCCGAGCGTCTTCACGTCGACACCGGGATAGTCTGACAACTTGCCTCGAAGCTTCATCGCCGCAGGACGCTTGAAGTACCGATGGCAGCCACCATCGCCACGGCCGCTGAGTACGGTCGGGGCATCGAAGAGGTCGATACCCAGGTCGTCGCACAGATGCTGGAATGACTCGTCGCCGCCGTTGCGCGGGTCCGCGTCAAGGACAAGATCGTCAGGTCCGAGCGCGATGCCTACGTTGAAGCCGCGCTTCATGAAGCCACCAATCTGGGGGAAGGTATAGGTGGTGGTCTGCCACCCCTCGCGGGCGGGCTTCTTGCCGTCGAGTGGGAACAGCCAGTATCCCTTCCTGACGAAGGGGGCCAGCATTTCTCGTGCGGCCTGCTGCTGTTCGGCCGTGCGGCCGATAAGAGGACTCATACCGTTACTCCTTGGGTGCGCGCGCAAGACGATGGGGGGAGCAACAAACCCAGGCCCTGCGCGCGCTGTATCCAGGGATGTGGACGGCATCCCTGAATCTATGAATCTTGCGAGCCGCCACCGCGTTTCGGACACTTGGGGACCGTTCTGGGAGTTCCAGTCACATCACCCGTCTTGATGGACCATCATCCGTCCAACATCTCCTGGTACCGCTCGTCGGGGGTCAGCATCTGCCAGCGGATAGCCTCGGCGGATGTCCGCAGCTGTTCGGCCAGCACGGCCGTGCCAGCGAGGATTGCCGCAGCGACCTTGTCGCCATCGGTCGCAGCCAGGGCGACCTCGTACGCCGCAGCGACCGCAACGACGTCCGGCGTATCCGTGGTTGCCGCCGCTTCGGCACGCTGGGCCGGGGAGCGGACTGCCTTGAAGGTACGGGTCATGATGCAGTCTCCCTCTTCGTACGCTGACCAGCCTCGAACCGAGCGCGACCGGATGAAATCCAATCCCGCAACGCCGCCAGGACGCTGGCCGCGTTCTCAATCCTCTGCCGCTCGTCGGTGGACAGGGTCGCGTTGGCGCGGGTGATGTGGCGAAGGTCGGCGACGGCTGACGAGACGGCCATGGGGTTCACCCAACCCTCGGGCTGCTGGTCGGTCGTTGTCATGCCGCTGTCTTCCCGATTGGTGCCGCGCCGCGCGCCGTCAGGTACGAATACCTGGACGGGAACCGCAGCCTGGTTGCGAGCTCTGTGACCGAGCCATCGAATAGCTGGACCGCCTTGGGCTTCCGCTGCTCGATGGAGTCGATGGCTCGCCAGATGCCACTAGGGTCGAGCCGCGCTGGCATCGCGGCTGCGAGCCGGGTGCGGCCGTTGAACTGCTCCAGGTAGAGCAGCCGGCCGCGAAGAGTTGGGTCTGGTGAGTCGCTCATGGCTTCCTCCGCTGACCATCACGCTTGTCGGGGCGCTTGTTGATGGCGGCATAAGCCGCCGCTGTGTTGAGCGTCTGGTACGCCTTCACGTCGAGCAGATTGGTCCGCTGCCCGGTCGGGTTGCTGGGGGTGCTGCTCATGGTCAGAACCTCCGCATCGGCATGACCGACGCGCCGTCGCGCACCGGGAGCGGCTCCCTCGCAGGCGAACCGTTGAACGAGGCGAAGGCCCGGTCGGATTCAGCCTGGCTGAATCCCGACGTGACATCGGCGGAAGCACGAGGGCGCAGCGCGAGGAGGCGCTCAATCTCGGCCATCGCAATGCGCTTGCCGTCGCGGGTCGTAACGTACGTCCGTCGCTGGTCGCTCGCTGCGCCCATGGTGACCACCCTGGCGTTTCCGACAGGGGCGGAGTCCGCGTACAACGCATCGTAAGCGGCCATAATCTCGTCGCGGGACAGGTCATCCCTATCCATGACGTCGAGGAATCGCATCGCCGAATCGTACGTGACGCCGCGCTGCCGGGGGCTGGGTGCCCGGCTGGTGATAATGAAGTAGGTTGTCATCGATGTATTCCTTTCGATGCGCCCGCAGGCGCGTTGGTTGATGGTTGGCGGAGCGGCCGCTGAGGAGAACGGCCGCTCCGCCGTCGCGCTGCCTGTGAGAGGGGAGATGACCAACCCTCGCAGGCGCTGCGTTCGCTTAGGCCGCGACGGTGCCGAACCAGGCGTGGGCCGGAATCCCGCGAGGGAACTCGACCTGCTCGCCAGCGCCATCCGCGAACCAGGTCGCCTGGGCGATGACACGCTCGGTGTGGGCAATCTTCTGCTGAAGGTCGCGCTTGCGCATGCGGACCTCGTCGGCGCTGGAGGCGATGACAACCTTCGTCCGGTCGGCCGTCCGGTACTTCTCCGCGATGGCCTTGCGCACATCGGTTGTGAATGCCTCGCGATTGTACCGCGCCGCGAGCGCCACCGGATTGATGAAGCCCGGAATATCGCCACCGCCACGGATGTCGGGACGCCGCTCCACCGGGAAGGTAATCTCGCCCCCGGAGAAGCTCGGTGCCGCTGACTTCGCGAGTTCATCGACCCTACGCATGGCCGAGCGCATCGCCTCATCGCGAGGTGGCCAGACCGGCAACGCGAGCTGCTTCCTGAGATCGGCGAGCTCGGAGAGTGACTGCTGCTGCAGTACGAGCCAACCGTCCTTCGGCTTCTTCAGGCCCAGACGTGGTGCGAGCGCGATGATGTCCGTCTTGTGGGTTCCGACCAGCCTGCCGATTACGCCAGGCGCGGCAGGAGCGGGCTCACCCGGTCGATATGCTGCGCGCAGAATCTCGGCACCGCCGTGCAGTATCTCACGCTGCACATCACGCGCGGCGACAAGCGCCTGGACACGCTCGTTGCTTTCATTGAAGGCCTTGTCGGCCACTGCGATGGCCTCCTTGGCCTCGGCAATCGCAGCGCTGGCGATGCTGTCGGGCTCCTCGTTGCCGCGTCCGAGCGCTTCGGCGGCTACAGCGCGGGTATCGGCCATCAGGTTGGCCAGGCGCCCCTTGGCGGCGGTGCGAGCCTCGGACGCCTCCTGATTGATGAGATGCTCGGCCTTAATCCTGCGCTCGACGTCGGCGTGAATCTCCTCGGAGCGCTTGATGAACAGGCGTACCGGATGATTGGCGTCGAGCTGGTCGAGTGCGAGGGCGTGAGGGGACTTCGTGGAGGCGCGGAAGTCCGGCGCGGTGTCATAGACTCTATAGTGGGTGGTCACGGTCGTTCCTTTCAATCGTTGAGTTGGTTGGCTATCCACGCGCTGACATCAGCGGCGGACCACACGGAGACACGGGCGTCACGAAGCCTTCGCGGGCGCGGGAACTTCCCGGCCGCTATGAGTTGGAAGACGGTCGTCCTGCTGATTCCGCAGCGGGCCAAGACCTGGGGTAGTCGTAGAAGCTCGTCAGACACGTCGGGCTCTCCTTTCACGAGAGCAGTGTCGCTTGACGTCGCCTGACTATCGATTCCGTAGAGAGCGGAGTTCTTCGATGATCCAGAACGCCCGCGTGGAGACGTCCATCTTGAACCGGTCGGTGGTGACCAACTTTCCGATGGAGGCACGGGACACGCCGACATGGTCCGCGAGGTCCTGAAGCTTCAGCGCCTGCGTGCCCACGTCGCCCTTCGCTGCACGGGCAGCTGCCTCGGCCTCGACGGCCGCTTCGTAGGACGGCCGGGTATGACGGAGCCCGACACGCACGTCGGCGCGGCGCGTGCGCCACACAGCCACAGCCTGGCCGCTCTCATCGACCGCGATGGCCTTGAGGCGCTGCGTCGGCTGCGGTACGGGCTCTATGGCCTCAATGACTCCCTGCCGATATCGACGGGTGCCCGTCGACCACGCATCCTCGTCGTGCAGGTCCAACCCGACCGTGATGGCACAGCGCGCGTCGTTGAGAAGCGGCTCGGTGCGAGCACGGATGATGGCGAGGAGCGCGATACGAGCCCGGCGTGTCATCTTCGTTCCCGCCAGCACCAGCAGGTCGGCGTCAGTGCCCTCGTGTGGACCAGCGGCAGAACCGCTGACCGACATTGCAGCGGTGAGCGCATCGACCACGATAGGTGGCAGTATCTGACCGATGTGCGCGTCGACCAACCGCTGCGCCTGTATCCGGGCGTCGAACTTGGCATCGAAATCGATAGTGGCTTGGGTGATGATACCCTTGGCGACCTCGGCGACCTTACCGGCGTCGAGGTGGCGCAGGCTGATGGTCTGGAAGAATCCCTCGGGCGTGACGCGCGACGAACCTGCCACGTACCAGTCGCCTGGCGTGGTGAGGGGCAGAGGCTGTGGCAGTGTCAAGTTCATGTGCATGGAGCAAGTCGCCACCGTGCCACGAGGCTCGGTGGCAACTTCTATCGGCGTCAGGACGTCTGCCTGCTGATGAAGTCACGGCAAAACTGCTCGGCCGAGATAGGAACGTAGTGATACCCGACCCCCTGAAGCATCTCCGCCCAATCCTCGCCTGCAGGAAGGTCAGCGAACAGCTTGCCTGTATCGTCGATTACATCAGTCGGGCACTCCGCGACGGAGCGGACCAGTTCATCCAGCATAGCTGCGGCTTCCATGTTTCGGTCGTCCTCCGGGTACTGCGCCGCCTTGTCACGACGCCACTCGGCTTGGCGCTCGAACTCCTTCTCCAGTTCGATGCGGCCCCAACCCTGGTTCTCAGTAGTACGCATTTCCACTCTCCATCATTGTCGCCAATTGAGGCGGACGCCCAGTTACTTGCCCTGCGGGCGAGCGTCTCATTGCTTGGAAGAGGCGACGTAGCAAGTCGACGAGGAAGTGATGGACTACATCGTCGTTGGCGACGACTCGTCGCCAACGTGGCGTGCAGGGGGGATCTCCCGGAGTTGCTGAAGCAAGTTGACCAAGGGAGTGTTGGTCTCCCGGCTCTGACGGTAAGCCTCGATAGATGGTTTGTACTGAGACCTGGTGGTATGAAAGCCCGTGCCGTATGAGGGGTTCGCCTCCAGGTCATCGAGCAGAAGATAGCCGCCGCCCCCACGGCTCACAACTGCCTTCTTGCCCGTGAAGTCTTCCCATCGTCTTGCGGCCCTCCATGCATAAGAGGGGTCAAGCTCGATGCCGATGAACTTGCGGCCGGTGCGCTCGCAGGCGATTAGTGTGGAGCCACCACCGGTGAACGGGTCGAGCACGTAATCGCCGCGTTCGGTGACCAACCCGATGAGCTTCTCTATGACGTTGAGCGGCTTTGGTGTCGGGTGGTCCTTGCGGGCCTCCTTTAGAAGCTCGATTGACTCGTCGTCTGCCCGGAGCACAGACTCGATGCTGGGCGACCCTGGAATCCAAGAGGGCCGAGTGCCCTTGCGCTCCCAGTAGATGATGGTCTGCAGGATGTTGCGCAGACGACCCTCGGGACCGGAGCCCTGCGCCCCGCTGGTCTGATACGCCAGATAATGAATCGGTGTTCCGTCAGCACCTCTGATACCGTCATCGGCCTCGCGAAGTTGCTCCGGCCTATACGCCGCGAAGCTGAATCCACCCCGTGGCTTGAGAGCCTTATAGACCGCGCGGTGGTCCGCACTGCCATCGCCGGGGACACCTGGCTCGTCCTGCCCGTAGGGCGGGTCGCTGACTACAACGATGTCCAAGCCCTTCTCGAACGCCGTATGTCCGGTCGCATCGGGCTGAAATGGGTCGATGCCCATTTGCAGTAGGATGGAAACCTTGTGCAAAGGCTCACGCGAGTCGCCAATAATGAGCAGATGGTCTTCCATTATAATCATGTCGCCACCCTTCCGGAACGGCGAATCCCCAGGTGTTGCACGTGTTGGCTTGGCCGGCTTCGGCTTCTGAGCCAGCAAGCCCTTCTGCAGATTGCGTATCATCCTGCGTGTGCGCTCAGGGTCCTTGAGTACCTCGTCAGCGATGAAGCGCTCCTCCTCACGGACGACCCGACGAGCGGCGCTGTATCGTGCTGCCGCACTCTTTTCAGATGCCGCGCGGCTGTCGTCCCACGGACCCGAAGTTATAACTTCGGGGTCACCTGGGTTGCGCCTCCGCCAACTGAGAAGCATCTCGACGGAGCGTGTAGCTGTCCATTTCAAGGTCTGCGCTATCTCAGCGTTCGTGAGCTTCCACCCATCTGCTTCCGCCAGCTTCTTCGCAGCGACGAGTTCATCTGCGCATTTGGCCCAATCCACAATCTTCATGCGCCGAGCGGATGTCTCCGTGGCCTCGTTCTGTTCGGCGCTGGTGGCATGCTGCTTCGCCTTCGCGAGCAGGGCGTCTAGCTGGGCCGCTGAGTTCGAACGGTCGGTGACTCGTGCATCCATCTTCTGGCTCCCCTCTCAGAGCGGATAAGCCTGACAGACCTCTATAAACATCGGGTTGTCCTGCTACCTAGAATTGCAGGAACCTTGGTAACCATAAGACGCCCGGCCGATATCAGGGCACGCCGAATCCGCCATTCTCCCCACAAAGCCACACAGGTGCCCACACGCGCGTTATCGCTCCACCATCGCGCTCAGACGCATCCTAAGCCGACAGGGGCGATGACGTGGCAACTGTGGGGGGTCGAATCTGCGCCTGTCGCCCTCGTCAGCGGCAACAGTCGGGCATCGGCACGGCCACGTAGGCCACAGCGCCTGTCAGGGACGTTCCAGCACAGGCAAGCAGGCGTCGAGGTCGTTGGTCGCCAGATGGGCGTAGCGCATCGTCATCTGCAGGGTCTGATGGCCCAGCCAGGTCTGCACACGCCGGATGTCCACCCCGCCACGAACGAGGCGCGATGCACAGGTGTGGCGCAGGACGTGCGGAACGACGTTCGGGTCATCACCGAGACCTACGTCCTGCTTAGCCTCGTGCCATACCCGGCGAAACTGATATTGCTGGATACCATTGAAGGGGCCGGATGGCCGACCGCTCTGTTTCGCGATCGCATCCTGAGCGCGCTGCGTCATGGGGACCGTTCGGCTCCGGCCGGATTTGGTCAGCCAGAACGTTGCCCGTCCTGCGTTGATATCATTCCAGCGCAGCCCGATCGCTTCGCCCAGCCGGGCACCGGTGTCGACAAGGAAGATGCAGAGATTCGCATAGGGCTCCGAGCGGGACCGAATGGCGGCGAACAGCCTGTCTTCCTCATCATATTCAAGGAACCGGATGCGTCCTGAACGTTCCTTCAGACGACGGAACTCGGGTAGGCTGACAATGTCTCCCATCCTGTGTCCCTTCTTCAGAAGCTTCCCCAGCGCAGAGATCTTGCGGTTGATGGTGCCGTTGGTGTTGCCCCGCGCGCGGAGTTCGCCGATGACGTGTTCGAGCCTGTCCTGCGGGAAGCTATTGAAGCGTTCCGATTGGAGAATCTGGTCAAGCTCGCGGATGTGGCCTGCCACGCAATACGCATGAAAGGTCTTCTCCTCCCAGAGGATATGACGATACCGCCGATGGAGTTCCTGCAGGGAGTGGGGAGGCGGTTCGGCCTCGTAGTCGACTCGCGCTGAATTATTCGTCCGCTGCATTCGCCCGCTCCGGTCAGGTCGCGGTCAACGGCAATGCGTGCTTCCGGAAGGAAGGCAACCGGATAGGCGAGCATGGGCGCTTTCTCCAGTGGATTCAAGGCGTTGAGGTGACCTAGCCCCCCAACGAAAAGTGGTCCGTGTCTTTCGACACGGACCACCAGAGGTCATGCAATCAGGAGATTGCTATCAGCCACCCCAGTTGTACTGGAAGCGGACCTTGCCACCCCAGGCGTCTACGCCATCCAGATCGAAGTTGTCGGTGTACGA
>JAHBXU010000230.1 GCA_019636315.1 Planctomycetaceae bacterium
GTGAATGCGGGGAATCCCAAGGCCCGCACCTGGTCGAGATCGCGCCCTGCTCCCGAGGTGATCAGTCCTTTGGCGCCGAACCCTTTGTATGTGGAACACATGACTTCACCGAACGTGGCGGAGACCGTCGGCTCGTCCAGATCCTGATAAACGACGACGGGCGGACCCGGTGCGGCGGCGAATGCCTCCACCTGCTCTTGAAGTCCAGCATACACGTCCCCTTTGCGAGGAGCCGCCATGCTGCGGAACGTGGATGTGACGGCGAAGCCGACCATCGGAGGAAACTCCGGAAAGCAGGCACGGATCGAGCCGTCCATGAACCCCGTATTCCGAGGGCGGATGTCCCACAGCTCGATGACGTTACAAACGGTGGGCGTGTCGTACTTGGCGAGCTGTTCGAGGCAGGCCGGCGTGAGCAGAGGCGTCATTGCAGCGGGACTCCCGAATGTGCGAGAACGGTGACGAGGCGAACTATACTGCATCCCCGTCAGGCGCGAAACTGTGCCGATGCGAACTCTTCCGCCACAGCAGGATCACGCATTTCTGTTCAGAGGGCGAGTCTTTGAGGCTTGCTCACTCGATGAGCTCACCTCGGGAGCGTTGGTGACGCGAACGGCAGCCACGATTCGGGTGTCCCCCCACTGACGGCTCCGACGTCGAATCATGACGACTTTGAAGGCAAGAAATTGTCACGAAAGAGCGCCTGACATCGTGGTCCGACGGCATGCCCGCAAACTCTTCCCAAATGGCAACTTCCAGCCGAAGAGAGCGTGCAGAACGTGGCTGAAGGGGCGGAGAGGTTCTCAATCTCAGGAAAATCGGAAGCTTATGACGAATTCATCTTGTCAATCCGGAAGGACCTCGCTTTAAATGGATTCTGGTGACCGCACACGCCCCGTCCCCGCAGCGCTCCCGGTCTGGATCGAGACGGCGCAGTGGGTGTCGACCTCCGCCATCGAATGCCGATTCGGACGAGGAGCGTCCCGGGGTCATGTCCGAAGAGTTCGCGGGCGCGAGTGAGGTTGACCGTCTCAATCCGTGCACCCAAGGTTCACAATCGCCGTCCGCCTGGCTGATCATTCAAGCCGTCGTTTATCGATGTGGATCGGCAAATTGCCATGGACTCATCGGGCATTGAGTAACACTGCAGGACCATTGAGAGACGCCAGGAGAACCGATGAACCAAGCGACCCAAGCCCCACAGAAGCAGAGATTCGTCAGACTTTTGCCGGCGACCGAACTTCCTCGATACACACACGTTCCCGGGTCAGGCACGCCTCACCCTTACCGCGATCCGCAAGGCCATAGCTACAACCGCAAGCCTGGGCCGCCGCGGCAACTGATTGAGTCGGAGTGGGCCGAGAACCGGTCGTATCTCATTGGCCTCGACTACTTCAATCTGGGCTTCTATTGGGAAGCTCACGACGAGTGGGATCGCCTGTGGCGGCAAGCGGGCCCGGAGTCGACGGTGGGACGGTTTCTCAAAGGGCTGGTCAAGCTGGCCGCGGCTGGAATTAAGGTTCGCGAGGATAGCATTCACGGAGTGCGTCGACACGCAGCCTCGGCCGGTGAAGTCTTCGCCGACGTGGCGGCCGAAGCAGATTGCGACCGGTTCTGCGGACTCGATTTCACGATGATGCAGTTCGCCGCAGATCGAGCCGCGCAGTTGACCTATCGCAACGACCTGGAGCCGGGCCGCCCGCTCCGGGTGTTCCCCTTCCTGCTGTTGCCGGAACCGCTGCCGCTTTCCGAAGGATCGTAAGCCGCCGGACCGTCAACTCCGCGCAGTCCGATGCTCTGCCGTAGCGGCGGACCGCGTGGAGGAATATTTTTGATGGCTCGCGTCGTGCGCGGGATTGCATCTCGCGGTCGATGACGTGGACCGGCGAATCAGGTCCGTGACTCTCCCCGTGGCCCCGTTGCCTCGCGTGACGCGACACGATTGTCCTGGTGAACGGGCGCGGACATCGAATGTCCCTGAGCCAGAACCGTTTCAATCAGGAAGCGGAACAGATGTCGCACGGCCGGCACCTTGACCGCATTGGCCAGCGCTAAAGCTTCTGATCGAGCGCGAGCAACAATCGCGGCGGCTTCTGAGAATGCTCCCAGTTCGGTAAACAACGCCCTGAGTCGGGAAAGGCGGGAGGCCGCGTCATCACTGGATTCGTAGATCGACTGCAGTTCCCTTCGCTGCGTCGAATCGGCCTGTGCCGATGCCAATGCGAGCAGCATGGTCGGTCGCACGGCGAGGGCGTCCTGTCCCGCCACCAACTTGTTATCCGCATCCCCGCGCCAGTCCTGAAGATCGTTGAGGACCTGAAACCCCAGTCCCAGGTGCCCCGCAAACGCACCGGTCACCGAGACATATTCATCCGCCGGCCCGGCCATACGCAGTCCGGCGAAGAGTGCGGCTTCAAATGCCGGCGAGGTCTTCAGCTCGTAGATCTGCGTCGCATCCACGGGAGTGAGAGTCCAGTCCGGCGCCGCCTGCCACGCCATCTCTGCTCCCTGTCCGTCACAGAGGCGGATGTGGGCGTCGGCCATGTTCTGCACGATGTCTGCAGCGACGTCCGCACCAAGCGCATCGCGGCAGGAGTTCACCAGCCGATAGCCCAGTCCGATGAGATAGTCGCCGATATTAATGGCCGGTCCCACCCCGTGGGCGCGATGCAACGTTTCGCGGCCATAGCGAAACTGGTCATCATCCTGGATGTCGTCGTGCACCAGCGAGGCCTTGTGAAACGCCTCGATCGCCATCGCCACGCGGCAGACCGCATCAGGGAAGCTTTCGGTCGCCATGTCGTCGAGAAAACCGGTGCCCGCGTCAGTATTCCCGGCGGCGGCATAGGCGGCCAATGTGATGAACGGTCGAAACCGCTTGCCGCCATGGGCCAGCCAGGAATAGGCGACGTCCTCCGTTGTTCCCAGCGGAGATTTCGCCGCGGCGGCCGTCGTGCTGCGCGTCCGTGGAATCAATCGGTCAAAATCCTCAGAAAACAGCCGGTTTGCAACCCGCATCAACGGGACGTAGCTCGACGTCTGCACATCTTTGAGCGGCTCAAATCGCCCCAGCATGTCTTCCAGTCCGTCGTGCCAGTCGGCTGGAGAAGTTTCTCGCGAATTCACCGACGGCGATCCGGACCGCAATGGAACCACAAACGAAGGGACGCCGACGATCAACGCCTTGTCGATGGCTTTCTCCAGCACGTCCATGCGCGCCACGGCCAGGATGCCGTCGATTGGTCCTGCGACAATCGAGTCCAGAACGGCTGCCGAGCGATCGCCGAACAGCACGCGGTACCCCAGTCGCTCCGCATGTCGCCAGGAATCGGAAAGGGCGCATGCGACGCAATCTTCCTCGCGACGTTCAGCGGCGTCTCCGTCGGCCGAGCAATTGTCGGCGTGTGCGATATCCGGCGGGAGCAATAACAGTCGCCGCTCGAACGGAGTTGCCAGAAACTGTTCACGCCAGAAGGAGTTGCCGATCAACACCATCGTAAACCCAAGGTAACTCTCCGGCTGGTCCATGCCCTCCAGCAGGGAGCGCGCCAGACGGGCCAGTTCGTCCTTGCTCAGGGGACGTGCCTTGGAGAGCCGACCGACGAGGGCCTCTGCCGCGGACTGGATCTGCCCGCGCAGAGCGGATGAGTGCGGCAGCAACTGATAAGGGCGAGTTCCCGCGTCACGCCGGTGAATGCCGCGGCGATGGCCGTTCTGCGCTGGTTTGCCGCCCTGAGTTGCTGTCAGGTCAGCGGAGTCAGCGACGACATTCCCGGGACCATGTTCGCCGTCCGCCGCACACATCATCGTGCCGCCAGCCACCGAATCTGCGTGTTTTGCACCGCCCTGGTTTGCGGTCGTTTCGGGTGTAAAATCCGTCACGTCCATGCTCAAGGCCGGTTTTTGTTGCGTGATTCGGGGAAAGACGGGGTGCGGTCGCAATGACCGCCGGTGTAGACATTCTGACAGGCCGGCACTCGGCTCCCTGTTGTTGTCATCATCTTGGGCAAGTCACGTGCCAGCGTCAATCCACGGCGATTGAAGAGTCCTCTCGCGTGTCCCTGCGCTCCAGGTGGAAACGGATTCGCCTTCAAAACGCGGCGTGACCGGCCGACACCCAGTGCGCCCGATTCGTCCGAAATCGTAACCAAACATTTGACGCGCTGCGATTTCACCGGAATCGAATTCGAGAATTAACCCAGATTCGCTCAAGCACCAGTAATTCCGGACCGTTGATGCCGTCACGCCGCCCCGCGAGGTTGCTGCGGTTCAATTGTCCGGAGAAGCGTCGACTTCCCGAAGCACCTGTTCCAGTCCTTGCAGATTTTCCCGCAGGCTCTGTTCCGCGTCGATTTCCGGTCGATGGTCCAGGATGCCGATCGGCCCCTTGTAGCCACTCTGCAGGACGATCCGCATCATCTTGCGCTCGTGCCGTCCGGTGCCGATGGGCAGGATCTTGTCGCGACCGCGGCTTACCACCTCGGGGTCGGCCATCCCGTTGAGGTTCAGGCACAACAGGTACGGCTGTAAGAGGGTCAACGACTCCTGAAAGTCCTCTATGTGGTCATGACCGTGATGAAAGTTGTACACGATTCCCACATGCGCTCCGTCGTGATCGCGTCGCAGGGCGTCGCAGACGGCAATCAGATTACGCGGCTCGCCGCCCCAGCCGCCGTGGTTGTAGAGTCCAAGCGACAGACCCAACTCGGCCGCACGCCGCGCGAGCGGGGCGAGTTCCTGAGCGGCAGCCGAGACCCGTTCGTCTTGAGTTGCGGCGGCAGGGGAAGGACATGTGATCCAGATCTGAGGCTTGACTCCATACTTGAGGATGAGCGGCGCCAGATCCTCATGCCAGCTCCAGAAGGCGAAGAACTCCAGGCCGTGTTTCTGGTACTGAAGGATCTCCTCTTCAAACAAGGGGACATGTTCCGCGCGCCAGTCGTACGCGACCCGCCTCATGCCCAGCCGGGCAACCATCTCCGCCCGCTCGGCCGGTCCACGGCGCAGGGCGTCGAATGGAACGATGCACCAGGCCACCAGATGCTCGCGAGCGAAGTTTTCATGATCCCGGCTCGCCGTTGGCGGGTCCGCATGCCCGGCCGTCACCATACAGACAGCCATCAAGAATCCGTAGATCCGTTCACACCATCTCATGTCTGCCACTCCTGAGTCGCCGCGTTGACGTTAGGACGTTCGAAGGGACGCGCTCGTCGTGAATCCATCATAGGACAATCCGGGAGGCGAGGCAGGCCTCACAGGACGTCGACGACGTGGTACAGGTTTTCACGACGGAATGGTAAACTGAAACCGCGCGACCGCCCGGATGTGGACGGTTGACGGATCATCGCAAGTCAGGCCAGGCGGCGTGGGCGCCGTTCGCTTTCAAGGGAAAGTGCCATCGGAATGCATTGGCAGAGCACTCGACAGTTGTTGCGGGCAAAGCCCATCGGCATCTGGACCATCATTGTGCTGGGGCATTGGCTCTTGCTTTCCGGTGAACGGTCGGTGTCGTACGCGGATGAGGGGAAGAAGTATCTGATCATCCATGCCGACGACGCGGGCATGTCGCATTCCGTGAATCGGGCCACGATCGACGCCATGCAGACCGGCGTGGTTTCGTCCGCGAGCATCATGGTGCCCTGCCCGTGGTTTCCCGAGTTTGCCGCGCATGCGAAGGAGCACCCGGATCAGGATTTTGGCATCCATCTCACGCTGAATTCCGAGTGGAAGCACTATCGCTGGGGCCCTGTCACGCCGCGCGATCAGGTCCCCAGCCTGGTGGATCCGGATGGATATCTGTGGTCGAATATTCAGCAGGTTGCCGCCAATGTGAAAGCGGATGAGGTGGATCGCGAGTTGCGGGCCCAGGTGGACCGGGCGTTGCAGTTCGGCGTTCCGCTCACGCACCTCGACACGCACATGGGGGCGGTCATCACGCGGCCGGATCTACTGGAGATCTATGTCAATCTGGGCATCGACTACAACCTGCCGGTGATGTTTGTGCGCACTTTCGGTCCTCAGGCTGCCAAAGAGTATCCCGCCCTGCTCGAAAAGTCGGACGAGATGGTCCGCGTGCTCGATCGACATGGACTTCCGGTCCTGAACGGACTCGCGCAGTTTTACGGCGGCGAGTCTCACGAAGAGCGACAGGGCAATTATCTGCGGACCATACGCGATCTCGCACCGGGAGTGTCGCAACTCATCATCCATTGCGGCTATGATGACGATGAGTTGCAGCACATCACGAGCAGCTCGGCCCGACGCGACGGCGATCGCAGGATCTTTACCGACCCCGACGTCATGGCTGAAATTGAGAAGGCCGGCGTGACCGTGATCACGTGGAAGCAGTTCCGTGAAATGAATGAGCGGCCCGCGCGAACGGCCGATTGACAAGGATGTTTTCTGATGGATCACGAGATCGACGCGGAAGCAGCACTCCGTCTGTTGATGGAGTTGCTCGCCGTCCCCGGCCGCAGTGGCGAGGAGCAACTGGTCGCCGACGTCGTCGTCCGCCGCCTCGTGGACGCGGGTGTTCCGCAGTCCGCCATCACGACAGATCAGGCACATAAAAAGAGCCGCCTGGGTGGGCAGGTGGGCAACCTGATCGTCAAGCTGCCCGGTACGATGAAGGCGCCGCGGCGCTTGTTAATGGCGCACCTCGATACCGTGCCG
>JAHBXU010000231.1 GCA_019636315.1 Planctomycetaceae bacterium
CCCGAACTGGGCGACTTGCTCGACTGCCTCGATTCCCTGGACTCACTGGCACTGCCGACCACGAATGGAACCGTCTCCGGAGGAGCGATCTCGCCGGACGTCGCTGAGACGTTCATTGCGACTGAGGCCGAACTGGTCCGTCATGACGCGACGGCGGCCTCTCTGGGAGGAAGGACCGAGTTCGGGCGGTATGAACTGCTGGAAGAAATCGGACGCGGAGGCATGGGAATTGTTTACCGGGCACGGCAGCGTGCGCTGGGGTCCATCGTTGCCTTGAAGCTCGTCCGCTGGAGTCGTTTCGCCTCACCGGACGAGTTACGGCGATTCGCATCCGAAGCACGGGCCGCCGCCGGACTGCGGCATCCGAACATCGTGGCGGTTCACGACGTCGGAGAATGCTTCGGACAACATTATCTTGCGATGGATTTCGTCGAGTCCGGAAGCCTGGCCGATCGGCTGGCGGAAGGGGCGCTCGACCCGCGTGAAGCGGCCGAGTTGCTGGTGACCATTGCCCGCGCCGTCGAATACCTCCATCAGCACAAGATTGTGCATCGCGATCTCAAGCCGGCGAACATTCTGCTCGATCGACAGGGCATCCCCTACGTGACCGATTTTGGTCTGGCAAAGATCTTCGAAGGGGACGGCACGGAGACAGCGTCCGGGACAATCATCGGCACGCCGCGATATATGGCTCCGGAACAGGCGGCGGGGAAGTGCAGCGACGTTTCCCCCCGTAGCGATATCTATAGCCTGGGCGCCATCCTTTATGAGATGTTGACGGGCCGGCCCCCCTTCGTCGCAGAGAATCCGCTGGACACACTCCTGCTCGTGCTGGAAGCGGCTCCGGAACCGCTCCGTAAATGGAGTTCACGCGTTCCGCGCGACCTGGAAGCTGTTTGCCTGCGCTGCCTGGAGAAGGATCCGCAGGATCGCTTCACGTCGGCAGCGGAACTCGTGCAGCAGCTGGAACACTTCATCAAAGAGGAACCGGTTCAATTACCCCCATCGTCGTTCGTTCAGCGCATCCAGCGCTGGGCGCGGCGCGAGCCGGCGCTGACATCACGCCTGGGCGTGCTGTCCGCCGCCATCCTGATTGTTCAGGCGTACTACCAGTTCGGCGGTCACGATGATCTCACTCAGCACCTGGAGGTCATGGGATTGCTCATGCTGTGGGGAGTCGCTTCCGTAGTCTTTCAGCGGCTGTCGAACCACGCTGAGTGGGAACACTTCGTGCCCTACGGATGGGCCGTGGCGGATGCGGCATGCTACACGGCCGTGCTCATGCTGGCGGATGGTCCGCTCGGGCCCGTGTTGATTGGATATCCAGTGCTGATCGCCGGCGCGGGGTTATGGGCGGAGGTCAAGCTGGTCTGGTTCATGACGGCCGTGACGACCGCATCCTACAGTGTGCTGGCCGTCGTCCGTCATGAAGCCGGTACACCGTGGCATTACCCATTGATCTTCGCGTTGGCGCTGGTCGGAACCGGCTCCATTGTCGCCTATCAGGTCAAGCGCCTGCGATCGTTGACTCGCTACTTCGAGCGGCAACGGAATTGAAGCCAGAGGCATACGGGAGACGATTTCTCAGCCGTCTCTTGGGGAACAACGCAAGCCGCGACGTCGTGAATGCTTCGGCGGGAGACACTCACCTCTGATGGAAGCATCAAATTGAGTCGAGGCCCTGGATCGGAAGGAGGAATTCTTCCCGAGCCACCCGACATGCTTGGGCCCAGCGGCATCCACTCCCGGGCCGCTGAATTCCGGACGGGTCGGCGTTTGCATCACCATCGGCGATACGGTAGCCTGTCACCAATCCATGCGAGCGGCGAACTTGGCGAGGAGGTGAGAGGCTGCCTCCCGTGCGGTGGGACCGTGTGAACCGGGTCAGGCGGGAAACCGAGCAGCCCTAAGCATTGCGTTTCCAGGTGCATTGGGGGGCAGCTTCCCGCTTCCTCCGATCGCAGGATTCCGGCGGCGATGTGCTTCGCCTTGTGAACGGTCGCTACCCCGCTTCGCGGAACCGCAACGACGGCTTGTCGACGGTGACGACCGTGTGTGGATCGATGCTCCGGGTGAGCGACACGCCGGCGCCGATGACCGAACAGGCCCCAACGATTGTCTCGCCGCCGAGCACGGAGGCGTTGGAGTAAATCACGACGCCCTGCTCGATGGTCGGATGCCGTTTGCGGTTGCGGATCAGTTTGCCATTCGCGTCTTTCGCGAAGCTGAGCGCTCCCAGCGTGACGCCCTGATAGATCTTCACATTGGCTGCGATCTCGGTCGTTTCGCCGATCACGACGCCCGTGCCATGGTCGATGAAAAATGACGGACCGATCTGCGCTCCAGGGTGAATGTCGATTCCGGTGCGGCTGTGAACCCATTCCGACATGATGCGCGGGATGATCGGCACATCGCGGCGATGCAGTTCGTGCGCCAGCCGATGCACGGTGATCGCTTCCAGGCCGGGATAACAGAAGATGATCTCATCCGTGCTCCTCGCCGCGGGATCGCCCTCATAAGCGGCCTGAACGTCGAGCGCCAGGACTTCCCGGAGTTGCGGCAGACATTCCAGAAAATCGATTGCCAGTTCCTGGCTGCGGGCCTCGAAATCGACGTCACATTCCTGGTGGCATCGCAATCCATGTGTACGGTCATGTTCGTAACGCAGAACGCGTGTGATCTGCTGCGTCAAACGATCGTGCAATCCGTCGATAATGTCGCCCACATAGTACGCGACGTTACCCGGGTGGAGATTCTGCCGGCGACGGTATCCCGGATAGAGGATCTCCGTCAGGTCGTGGATGACGGTCACGATCTCCTGGCTGCTCGGCAGCGGACAGTGTCCGAGATGGTTGATCGAGCCGATCTCCTGATAGCTGTCGACAATGCGGTCGGTCAGAACAGTCAGTTGTTCTTTGCGTCGATAATCCGTTGCCATGGAAAGATGCCCTTGAAACCGCCCGTTGCTGCGGTGCTCAGGAAGACGTGATTAGTGATTGTTTGAGAACGCGGTCGCCGTGGGAGCCCCCTGGCTCCATGCGCCCGCGAAAGTTCATAACCCGATGCGTCTACGGCGAGTGAGGCAAGCAGCGATCCCCCCTGGTGCCCTCGCTGATGCGTTGGGTTTCTCTCAATTCTGAGGCGCGCTTTGAGCGACCTGGAGATTCCCGCCGTAACCACACCAACCGATCGACCGGGACAACCGCACAGGTTGAGCGTTTCACCCGACACGTCAAAAGCGCGATGCCGCTTGGCAACAGGACACGCGTCGAGGTTGCGCCGCCGGTAGAGTCGTCGGATTGCGGCGTCAATTGCGATTCGGCCGAAACTGCCGACCGGCAATCCAGGGTCATCTCGAGGAGGGAGGACTGCCGATAATCTCAACGCAGACTGCCCCTTCTCTGTGGCTCCCTCCCATTCCCGCTCGTCATGCCTACGCCCCTGACGCAGACGGTCGATTACTGGTCGGAATCGCGTCGGCCATTGGCGAGCCTGATCTTTCTGGCTCCCGTGCTGGCGATCTACGAACTGGGCGTCTTATGGTTCGACGCGGATCAGATGGCGTCCGTCCGCAACGGGGCGGACACCTGGCTGCGGACCTGGCTGCTCCAGATCGGATTTGATCGTCCGTGGATGTTGCCCGCGCTCATCGTGGCGACTTTGCTCGGTTGGCACGTGTTGAGCCGCTCCGCCTGGCGGGTCTCCGTGGAAACGATCGTGGGCATGCTTTCTGAGAGCCTTCTGGGCGCCATTCTCCTGCTGGTCATGGGCCAACTGCTCAGCCTGCTGTGCATGCGCTGGGGAGTGATTCCGGTGGAAGTCGTCGCAGCCGCCCTTCCATCGCAAGCCGCCACGGCAATTGGCTTTCTCGGGGCGGGCATCTACGAAGAGGTCATGTTTCGACTGCTCTTGCTGCCGACGATGTACTGCGTCCTGCGCGCTCTGCTCATCCCTCGCCGTCCCGCCGTGCTGATGGCCGTGATGCTCAGCAGCACTGTCTTCTCCCTGGCGCACTATGTGGAACCAAGTGGTCCGGCGTTTATGCCTTCTCCGTGGGCATTTCTTGCGGCTGCCGAGCACGTCCTGGAGACTCCCGCGTCATGGTTCGGTTGCGGCTTTCGCGTGCTTGCCGGTGTGGCGTTCGCGACGATGTTTCTCGTCCGCGGCTTCGGCATCACCGTCGGATGTCACGTGCTCTACGACTTGATGGTCGGCGTGCTGATCCTGCCGGAGCATTCATCCTGATGAGACCATCGGGATGACGGCTGTGGAGGGTGATGGGGCGACCGACGGCGCGAGTCAAAAGACAGCACAGCCGATCAATGGCGATCGTCAATTCCCCGGCTGGAGACGGAGCCGTCAGAATTCGTACAGTGATTGCGTGCGAATGACGGCGAGGTCATCGGGGAACGTGTGAAACGCGTGAATGACGACGGTCCGCGGCGAACAATCGGCAAAGAGCAGACTGAGCGGTTCCGGACGCATGCGGTTGCGCGACCCAAAGGCATGAAACAGCGTCGCGCGGCGTGCATCGCTTCGGAATTCGGCCGTCAGCCGTTCAAAGACTTCGTCATCGAGCGACTCGATCTGGGTGCTGGCCTGAAACGAGACGTCCGGGTAGGGACGGACGCTGATGTCCTGTCCCGTATTGAGCTTCACGCTGAAACAGCGGCGACGCTTGGGCAACTCAATGCCGCCGTCGACATTGATCTCGCTCGTCACATCCCCATTGCGATGCAATTGAACCACGTGTCCCGCTTCGCAAATGCGGACGTCGAGCACGTACTCGGCCCGCTCGATCACGTGTGCGGCACTGGTGTCAAACAGTTCCGGGTGGAGCACCCGTGCATAGAGCTGATAAGAAAGTTGTTTTGCGGCCGGCCGCGCGACATGAACATTCATAACGGAATTCCTCGACACCAAAAGACCAGATGCGGTCTCCTGGCATTCAGAATATCGCTCGGGACGACCGTGCGGAACAGCACAACGGCCAGTCGGCGCGATTCACGCAAACTTTGCGAAACTGAGGAGCGGACGCTTGCAACAAATCGGCAGGCGGTTCCATTGCCGACGGTGGTGATGCTGATTCGCCACCCCAGGCATGAGCATGGGAATCGCGCGCGAGTTCCTGGGCGCCCGTTCGTCGCGGATGCTTCGAGCGATCCTGCGCGCGGCGGAGGGCCGATCCGGACGCGACATCACGTTTCGATGTCGAGTTCCTCGATCTTGCGATACAAGCTCGACAGTCCGAGTTTGAGGCGCTTGGCGGCTTCGCGCTTGTCGGGCCATTGTCGCAGCACACGCGTAATGTGCAGCCGTTCGTAGTGCCGCAGCGCGGTTCGCAGGTCGTCGGTATCCGGGAGCGGCTGACCGAGGCCGATCAGATCAGGCGGCAAATCTCCCGGCACCACCTGAGTGCCGTCGCACATCATGACGGCCCGTTCGATCGCATTGTCGAGCTGCCGCACGTTCCCCTTCCATTGGGCCGACATGAGCAAGCGAATCGTCTCGCTGGTGGCGTTGGTGACCTGCTTTCCCATCGCTTTGGAGTGCTTGGCGATCAGGGCTTCGACCAGTTCGGGGATGTCGTCCAGCCGCTCGCGCAGCGGGGGAACGCGGAGTTTGACGCCGTCGAGCCGATAAAACAGATCCTCCTGAAACTGCTCTTCTCCCACGAGCCGCATCAGGTCGTGCGCGGTTGCGGCAATAATGCGGGCGGAGACGGGATACGTTTCGGAGCCGCCCACCGGCATGGCCTCCTGATACTCGATGGCACGCAGCAACTGCGTCTGCGTTCCCATCGGAAGTTGCGAGACTTCGTCGAGGTAAACGGTTCCGGATCCCGCGGCACGCAGGATCCCGGGCTGCGAGGTCGTCCCGCCGCTGCCGGACGATTCGCTGCCGAAGAGCTGCGCTTCCAGGAGTTCCGGCGGCCGGGTGCCGCAATTAACGGCGAGGAACTTCTCCTCCTTTTTGGGTCCCGCGGCATGGATGGCACGGGCCGCCAGTTCCTTGCCCGTCCCCGTTTCGCCCACCAGGAGCACGTTGGAATTGGTGACCGCGACCTTGGCAATGGACCGCTGCAATTCGGCAATCGGCCCACTGGAGCCGATGATCTGGTCGAATTGGTCGAGCCGGCTGAGTTCGCGTCGCAGCCGCTGATTCTCCCGCTGCAGCATGCGGTACTCAAAGACTCGCCGAAGCTTGTTGTCGAGGTCGTCAAAAATCACCGGTTTGACGAGATAGTCGAAGGCTCCGCGCTGGAACGCTTCGACGGCATTCTCGACAGTGGCATAGGCCGTGATGACGAGCACGCAGATCGCGGAGTTGATCTGCTGGAGACGCCGGAGCAGATTGAGACCGTCCCCATCGGGAAGCTGCACGTCGCAGACGGCGACGTCGAAGTCAAACTTCTGGGCCAGTTCGAGCGCCTCGGCGACGCGGCCCGCTTGCGCGACCAGGTATCCCTGGCCGTTGAGGAACTCGGCCAGAGTGGTCCGGATGACGTCTTCATCCTCGACAATCAAAATCGAGCGTCGATTGGGCACGATTGTCACCTGAGTTCCGCAAGAGAAGCGGCCGCATCGTCGTTCTGTTCGCCCGTGCTGGTCAAAGCGGAGCGGTACTCCGCGACGGCATTCACCGGAACGTCTTGACCGACCGTATTCTGA
>JAHBXU010000232.1 GCA_019636315.1 Planctomycetaceae bacterium
ATCGTCGATGGACACGAGCATGATTTCAATGATGACCGGTGTGATAGAACCATCGTTTTGTCAGTTCGGCTGCCGCAATATATCCCATCACCACCAGGCCGATGACTCCCAGAGAGAGTGCCGTGAGCGGCTTGAAACCAAGCACTGCGGCTATCGGTGAAAAGGGAATCCACAGGGTCACGATGACCACGGCCAGCGACGCCAGCCCCAGCAGCCGGCCGGGGCGGCTTCGCAGAACGCTGCGGCGCGTGCGAATCACCAACACCACCAGGGTCGCCGAGACGACGGACTCAACAAACCATCCGGTACGGAATGTTCCCTGGTCGGCGTGGAGCACCTTCAGCAGGATGCCGAAGGTCAGAAAGTCAAACAGGGAACTCAATGTGCCAAACACCAGCATGAAGTTACGAATGAACCGTACATTCCAGCGGCGGGGGCGATCGGTCAACTCGGGATCGACGCTGTCAGTTGCAATGGCCATTTCGGGAAGATCGGTCATCAGGTTCATCAGCAGAATCTGCTTGGGCAACAGCGGCAGATACGGGAGAAACAACGACGCTCCCGCCATGCTGAACATATTCCCGAAGTTCGCACTCGTCGCCATGAAGACATACTTGAGCGTGTTGGCGAATGTCGCCCTTCCTTCGCGGATGCCCCGAATCAATACCTCCAGATCAGGTTTCAACAGGACGAGGTCCGCGGCCTCTTTCGCCACGTCCACGGCTTGATCGACGGAGATGCCGACATCGGCGGAGTGCAGCGCCGTCACGTCATTGATCCCGTCGCCAAGGTAACCGACGACCTGTCCGGCTTTCTTGAGCGCCAGAACGATCTGCTCCTTCTGATTCGGCTCGAGCTCTGCAAACACCGTGGTCTCATTAACAGAGTGCAGCAGTGCACCGTCGCTGAGGCGACTGAGCTCTTCGCCCGTCAGCACCTTGGATTCTCCCATCCCGACCTGCTCGGCGATCTGCCGGGCGACCAGTGCGTTGTCGCCCGTGAGCATTTTCAGTCGCACTCCGAGGCGGCTGAGCTTCTGCACGGTCTCGGCAATTCCTGGCTTTGGAAAATCCGCCAGCGACAACAGTCCGGCGAACACCATTCCGGATTCATCGTCTTTCCCGACCGACGCGGAGTCGCCCAGCTTCCGGTAGGCAACGCCGAGAACGCGCTTGCCTGCGCTGCTCAAATCTCGAAACTGCCCTTCGATCTTATCCCGGTGGTCGTCCAGCGGATCAATCCGGCCGTTGCCGACGTCGACGGAACTGCAACAGGCCAGAACCTGTGACAGGGCGCCCTTGGTGATCAGCAACTGGTCCTGCCCTTCCCGGACGAAGACGCTCAGGCGTTTGCGGATGAAGTCGTAGGGTATCTCGTCCAGCTTCTCCCAACCCGAGAGTTCAAACGATCGACTTGCGCGCACGGCCTCATCAATGGGGTTGGCGAATCCGGATTCAAACGAAGAGTTCACCCAGGCCAATTGAAGCACACGCAGGGACTCCTGCCCGTTCACATCGAACGATCCCTCCACGCGGATCGTCCCTTCCGTGAGGGTTCCGGTCTTGTCGCTGCACAAAACGTCGATGCTTCCAAAATTTTCAATCGATGCCAATCGGCGGACGATCACCCCTTCCTGTGCCATGCGCTGTGCGCCGTGCGAAAGGTTGACGCTGATGATCGCCGGCAGCAACTGCGGCGTCAGCCCCACCGCCAGTGCGAGCGAGAACAGGAGTGCCTCCAGGATTGGGCGCTCCATCCAGGCGTTGATGGCGAAAATCCCCAGCACGAGCAACAGCGTGACTTCCACGAGGAAATAGCCGAACCGTCTCACGCCGCGCTCGAATTCAGTCTCCGGAGCCCGCAGTTGCAACCGCTGCGAAATCCCGCCGAACTGCGTCCGTGCTCCCGTCATGATGACGAGCGCGCGGGCCGTGCCGCAAACGACGTGCGTCCCGTAAAACAGGCAGTTGGTCCGCCGATTGAGGGGGGTATCCGCCGGCAACACGGCGGGAGCCTTTTCCACCGCAAAGGTTTCACCGGTGAGAGCGGCCTCATTCACAAACAGATCGCGCGACTCAACGATTCGACAGTCCCCCGGGACCACGGAACCGGCTGAGAACACCGCGACGTCTCCCGGGACAATCTCCTCCAGCAGACACTCGACCTCTTTCCCGTCCCGGAGAACAGTGGCGCGGGTGGAAACCAGTGCCAACAGACTGGCCAGTGCGTCCGCGGCGCTCTTTTCCTGCCAGTATCCCAGTAGCGAACTGGCCGCGACGATCGCCAGGATAATGACGGCATCGATCGTATCGTTCAGAAAGATCGATAGGACCGCTGAGCCAATCAGCAAGAGCGTGATGGGACTTCTGAACTGTGAGATCAGCAGCCAGAGCCGACCGCGACGGCCGGGCTCAAGGCGGTTGGGGCCGAACTGCTGCAGACGCCCACGGGCGTCAGCCGCGGTCAGCCCCGACCTCGAACTTTTCGCCGCGGCCAATTCCCGATCCAGGTCACTGGACCAGAACGCCGGCGACGTCCCATTCCGCGAGTCCATATAGACTCAAGCCTGTTGTTGACTTCTCAGTCCATCCAGATGCGGTCCCAGTCCGCGAAGATGCAATCCAGCAGGGCGCGGCCTTCGTCCGTGGCGGTGAAGCAGACTTTGTCTTTGTCGCGACTGGACTCTTCGGCGATGGCCACCGTATCGCCGTCCTCGGTATACAACCATGTCGGCCTGGTCAGCCATTCAAGAATGGCCACCAGATCGTCTCGCGACGTCGGCAAGAACACCTGGCCGTCGAGGGAGAGTTGATAACCGTACTCTTCGACCTTGGACCACGGCAGGTCGGCGTCCGCAGCACCCCGCCAGTAAGGCTGGAAGACGGAGACGTCATCCGGCTTGACGTTCGGGTTGTGGAGCATGTCGATCGCGTTCCAGGGGCAGACCGTCAACTGGTAATGCTCCGTGCTGTCGTTGGGAGAGCGGAAGCACATCTGGCAGCCGATGCACCGGGACGTGTCGATCTGATGGTAGCTCTGTCCCGGAATGGGGGACGGGACCTCGTAAATGCAATCCACCGGGCACACTGTCGCGCAGGACTGGCAACTGGTGCAGGAGTCCTTGTTAATGACGTTCAGATACCGCGTTTCCTTCTTGCGGTCATCCTTACGCGTGGCGAAGTACTCGGTGACGGAGATGGTCATCGTTGGAGAGTGATCACTGGCAAGCGGTCAATGGTGGAGCGTCATCGGGAACCCGTCAGTTCAGGCGCGACCCAACGGGGAGCGGGACGCACCGATGCCGCGTCATTCGCAAGATAGCGGTCAAATCGACAACCGACTACCCTATTCCGCATCTCGCCGGAGGGATTCCCAGAGTTGAGAGCGGCGAAATTCGGTCGAGATATTCAGAACAGTGAGGACTTCGATGCTGGACGTTCAGAATGGAATTCCGGAGGTCGAGCTGGACCGGGCGATTGCTTTGCTTGGCGGACGCCCAGAGCGACTGCCCAAGAAGGCGCTGTACCAGATCCGAGAGAACTGGAAGCAGGCCGAACCGAAAGTGATTGCCGCCATGCGGGGCGCGCTGGAGGCGTGGCGGACGGGTGACGAACCCGGCGATGCTGCGTTTTTCGGGTTGTTTCTCTGCACGGAATTCGCCTCCCGCGACGCGCTGCCCGTCATTCTGGAAATCCTGTCGCTGTCTGATGATGGGGTGGATGACTTATTCGGCGATGCGGTGAGCGAGACAGTTCCCCAGGCTCTGGCGACGCTGGCAGTCGACCAGATTGATGTCTTGGACCGCATGATCGGCGATCCCGAGATCAACCAGTACGTGCGATGGGCGATCGGCACGACGTTCGCCATGCTCGTCCGCGACGGGAGGTTGTCCCACCAGGAGGCCGTCTCGCGACTGCACACTCATCTGAAGCGTATCCTGGAGGAATCGACCCCGATTGAAGCGGAAGAGAACGCCGACTTTGATTCGGACAGGGATTTCGGGCCGACGGTCATCGTGGATACCTTGTATAGTCTCCTGCCGCACGAGGCGTCCGATGACATGATTCGTGCGATTGAACTCGGACTGATTGATGAATCCATCTTTGGCGGTGTGGATGAAGTGCGGGAGCGGGTCGCAAAAGGTCCCGCTGGCTTGCAGCAGGCGTTTGATCGCCTCCGTTCGGACCAGCTTGAGGACACCGTGGCCGAACTCTCCTCCTGGGCCGGCTATCAGGAAGCCGAACAGCGCCGGGCGCCGAGGACAAATCCGTCCCGCCAGAATCGGATCGACCACAACGACGACAGGCAGGAACCGCACTCGTCAACGACGATTGTTCGTGAACAACCCCGCGTCTCCCGCAACGACCCCTGCCCTTGCGGCAGCGGCAAGAAATACAAGAAGTGTTGCGGACGCGATTGAGCTAACCCGTGATCAAAATCGATGGGATCATTTCAACTACCACTGGGATTCCGCGCCGCCGGTGTGATCTGCGGCATTAAGGCCGATCCAACGAAACGGGATCTGTCGCTGTTTGTCTCCGACGCGCCTTGTGCCGCGGCGGGGGTGTTTACACAGAATCGGGTCGTGGGCGCGCCCGTGCATGTGTCGCGCGAGCGCGTACCGAGCGAGTCGGTGCGGGGCGTTGTCATTAATTCCGGCAATGCGAATGCCTGCACGGGCGAACAGGGACTCGACGACGCCCGCTGGATGACGGCGCAAGTGGCCACGCGATTGGGATGCGACCCACAGGATGTGCTCGTCTGCTCGACAGGGGTCATCGGGCGGTTTCTGCCCCGCGAAACGCTGGCGGCTGGTCTTCCGGACGTGGTGGACAAGTTGGGGACTTCATCCGAGGCATTGATGACCGCGGCACAGGGCATCATGACAACGGACACGGTCCCCAAGCTGGCCATGCATCGCGTCGACATCGGCGGCCGGACGGTTACGGTCACCGGTGTGGCTAAGGGGGCAGCGATGATTGCTCCCAACATGGCAACGATGCTCGCTGTTGTGATGACCGACGCCCGCCTGTCGCCCGTTGAGGCGGCCTTATTGCTCAAACAGGCGGTCGATTTGAGTTTCAACTGCATCAGCATCGATCAGCACACGAGCACCAGCGATACGGTGCTGCTTCTCGCGAACGGAGAAGCGGCGCCGAGCACATCGTCGCCCACGGGACCAGGCGCTCACGCTTCCGGCTCCGAGTTTTGTGAGGCGCTCACCGCGGTGTGCATGGATCTGGCGCAGCAGATCATCCGCGACGCCGAAGGTTGTGAGCACTTTGTCACCATCGACGTCTCGGGGGCACGAGATCATGACGAGGCGCATCGTCTGGCGATGACGGTCGCCAACAGCCCGCTGGTGAAGGCGGCGATCGCGGGAAATGATCCCAACTGGGGACGCATCGTCTCAGCCGCCGGTTATGCCGGGGTCGAGTTTGACGAAGCGCAGTGCTCGCTTTCCATCAATGGCATCGAAGTCTACCGACGTGGAACCCCGACCAACATCGATCCCGCGGCAGTCTCCACCGAAATGGCGACGGGAGACGTCCACATCGACCTGCGATTCACCCTCGGAGGCGGCCACGCCCGCGTGTGGACGAGCGATCTCACTGCCGAGTATGTGAGGCTCAACTCCGAGTACACAACATGAGCCATCGCGGACAAACCGCGCGGGCATGAGCAACCGGTCGGCGCTGCATTCCGCGGGAGAAAGCGTTGAGCCGCACATTTCAAATGTGCGGCTCAACTTGAAACATGGGGCTCAGCCGAAACGGGCGTCACTCGGCCAGAGGCGGCGCCGGCGGGCCATCGACATCGGTCGAGGGAGCGGTTTCATCCGCAAGAGGAAGCTTGGCCAGCGCCCCTTCCAGCGATTGATCATCGGCCGTTTCGACCACGGTCTTCGCCAATGCAGCCAGCGGGCAGGCCCCTTCGTCCTCGCAGCACGAGCCACTCTTCTGGCAGCATGCAGGCGAGTCGCCGGAAACTCCAGCCACTGCCGCGGCGTCCTGGCAACTGCTGGAGCAGCCTTCACTCCGTACCATAGCTGCCGAAAGCGGGCAGCAAGGGGAACCTTCGAAACTGGGAAGAGCGGCGACGTCAAGCGCCGTGCAACTCCCCGACGACAAGTGACAAGTTCCCTTCTCCTGTCCACCGGGGAGGAACGACAGATAGTTCGTCAGCTCGGGAACCGCGCTGATCGCCAGGAGCGACGTCCCCGAGAGCAGCAGCACGCCGTACAGCATGCCGCGTGCAATGCGGCCGGTCATCGAGCAGCAAGTCGGCGTGGGCGCCTGGGCGCCGTCCAACAGTTCCATCGTCGGCTGATCCGGGACAGTGTCGGCAGAATGCTGGTCTTCCTGATGTGTCATGGGTCAGTTCCTATGGAATGAGGACGGGGAGCTTGTGACAGCGGCTCAGGTCGAGTCCGACAACTGGTGGCGTCGACCCGAGGAATCCGGGACTCGCGAAGGGTCTCACGGAGAATATCGTCCATGATCCCCTTCCGAATTGCAATATCAACCGAATCCCTGCGGAACAGGGCTCCCTGAGTTGAGGTTTCAGTGCCCGCGGATCATGATGGCATGCGGGTGCCGATCGCGCCCGACCTCTCCGGCTTACTCTTTCCGCTCCTTTTCGCTCCCGGAAGTCGACAT
>JAHBXU010000233.1 GCA_019636315.1 Planctomycetaceae bacterium
GACGATGAGCGATCAGCGGTTTCTGGCGTTCGACGATCTGGAATGGAGCTGGGAGGCGCAGCGGCCGATCTTCGGCTGGCTGCCTGGGGACGTCGCCGGCTACGTGTGGCATGCGACGCGGGAAGAGGCGGCAGCCGCGGCGGGGAAGCCGTTCTGTGGTGGCCGACCGTTCTACCGTCGAACACGACTGGTGTCGTGCCGGGTCGGCGAAGGAGGGAGCGGACGCGGACCTATTCTGTGACGGTTTCGCACCGCGCGGCGAGGAGCCGCTCCGGATCGACGCCGGCTGCCTGGAGCCTGCTCGACAGTTCCAAGATGCGCAGCGGGTCGCTGCCGGCCTCGTCGGTGGCTCGACCGGCCGACAGGTACCGCCCGAGCACGTCCGCACGTGTGCAGCGATGCCGCATCGCGAGCCGCGTCAGCCAGTGCTGCAGCGAGCGGGGGACGCGGTCACCCAGGGCCGTCCGTGGATCGTTTGCTCCCATCGTCACCATGAGTTTTCTCTTCGAGGAATCGAAGCACGTCCGCGCCGAGCAGGTGGATGTGAGGCCCGAAGCCGAGACCGTCAATCAGTCCGTCGCGGCGGGCTGCGATCAGTTGGGCCATGTCGAGTTGGGGCAGCGCCTCGCTCAATTCCGGAAGCGAGTAAACAACCTGGGGAGCGAGCACTTCGCAGGCGTGCTGAAAGTCGACCATCGAGCCTTCCCTGTTCTGGGTGATGACCGCCTGGGACGCGGTGCGAAGCGACGAATGTAGCGGATTTCGGTCATCAGCCGGAAACGCGGTTTTCGTGGCTCATGTCGACGCGGTGTTGGCCGCACGCCGCGCAACTGGTCCAGCGGCGGATGATGTGCGTGTACGGCTCGCCGTGTTTCGTTCCGTGGTGAGCGGTCTCCGTCGTGCGGCGGTAGGCGGTCCGCTCGGTCGATCCGCACTTGATGCAGCGCGTGAGCAGGGCCTCGGCGGTGGGCGGCGATTGTGTCGCCGCGCCTCGGGGGCGTCCGGGTCGCTTTGCGGCCGGTGAGGCGGCTGTCGTCAACGCTGCTGATTTGCGGTTCGTCATTGAATCTCCTGGGCAGAGTGGCGCGGGCCTCAACCAAAGCCGGCGGTGGAAGCCAACGCACGGAGCCACCACTGCCGGCCCAACCACAGTCTGCGGTCGGTCAGTCAGGATCAGAAGGCGACGTTTACGACGGCCTCGGCTTCCAATGCGTCTCCGTCTCCGCTGTTCGTGACACCGAATCGAAGGAATGGCCTTGTCGTCGAGGCCGGACGGAACCGGACCGTCTGAGCGGCCGCTCCGGCTTCGTCGGCTCCAGTTTGAACAATCAGCGCGGGATTTGTCAGAACGGGATCGGTGAAGTCGGAATCGTCCGCCTCTTCGATGAAGTAGGTCAGGGCGTCTTCGTCGTCCAACTGTTCCGTGGTCACCGCTGGAACTTCGATGATGAGTTCGCAGTTGGCGCGGTGCGTGATGTTCTTTCCCGCCGCACCAATTTCGATGGGATCGGAGTAGGCCGTAGCGGCACCATTGGGAAGTGACAGTGTTCTGCGAAAAGCAGCGTCGATGAGATTCATGTTGAGGCATCCCGAATAGTGGCCAGAAATCAGAGCCGGCAGCGGGTTGAGGACGTCCCGCTGCCGGCTCACTCAACCGGGCCGGCCCGCTCCACGGGGCCGGCGGGAGTCCTCAAAGGGAGCTTTGGAGGACGCGGGACATGGCTCCTTGGGCGATGCGATCGAATTTGAGAACCAGTTCGATTTCGACGGTCTGCACTGCTTCCGCGGCGGAGACGAGGTTGACCTTCGGATCACTGTAGCGCACTTCCGTAAACGTAAGGTGATACTGCTTTGTGCGGACGAACGCTCCCGTGCCGACGCGTTCCCACGCGGCATCGACGAAAGCGTTGAAGGTTGCGGGAAGCTGGTAGAGCCGCTCGACTCCCGGAATGGAGGCAGGGTCACCTTCTTCGGAGACAACAGCCTGCAGGCGGTCCCAGAAGCGATCCACAAGCCACGCGTCGGCCCAGCGGCCTTCAAAGTCTGTGCGGCCCGGAAAGGTCTTCGGCATTGCAACCGTTGAGCCGTAGGGGACCGCCATCGTCAACAGATCCTCGACGTACTTCTGTTCCACTTCGATCACGACCTTACGAAACTTGTCCCCCTTCGGATCGGCGGCAACGCCGTCAGGGAGTTTTTCATCTGGCTCCGGCAGCAGTTTCTCCAGTCGATCGTAAACAATCCCCTCGAAGGCGCGCCGCAAGTATGTGATGTGTGTGTCTCTGAACCAGCCGTACGGGCCGTCCTGTTTGAAGTGGCTCGCACCCGGGTTCAGTTCGAAGCGCGGCGAGCCGGCAGTGACGTAGGCCTCGAGAGCGGGTCGGGAGATCCGAAAGGAGCGGATACTGCCTTCGACAAGCTGCGTGGCCTTGAGAACTCCGAGCGCGATGAGTCGCTGCACCATCACAGTGGAGCAACCAAGCTCATCGGCGACGTCGTCGACTGTCAGAAGGGTCTGGGTCGCGGCGGACATAGGGAGGGCCTTCATGGTTGTGCGATGAGTGAGGGGGGGGGCCGGCACACGCGAGTCATCGCGTCTCGGCTGCAGGCGGTGAGAAGGGAGATGGGATCTCAGCCGGCAAATGAAGTGCCAGCCGTCGCGGAAAGATCTCCGCAGGGTTCTCGGCCCCCCGAGGCGGTGCGGGAGATCTCGGAGTACGTTCGGTACTCCAACGAGTCGGGTCGTCATTCGTCGCTGGGTTATGTCAGCCCGGCAGTGTTCGAGCGTCAATCGGCTGTCCGGAAATAAGAGAATGGACTGCCCGCGCAAACTGAAGCACCTCAAGGTCAGTTGCCCGGAGTGGCATTGACGCATTGTCATGCCTGTCTGGGGATTCTTCTCACGGGTATCATGGAGTCTTTCTGAAATCGCTCTTCATTGCGAACCAGGCATCAAGGTTCACGCGGCCCATGAAATCTCATACCGAGTACCTGACGTTCACCCTTCCCGCGCGCATGGCGTTCGAGAACATCACTCCACAGATTGAGGAGATCGTTCGCGCCAGTGGGATACAGGAAGGCTTTGTGCTATGTAATGCCATGCACATTACGGCGTCTGTTTTCATCAACGATGACGAGCGGGGATTGCACGAGGATTACAAAAAGTGGCTCGAACACCTCGCTCCGTTCGATGCCTCGCCGCAGCGTTATGCCCACAACCGAACTGGTGAGGACAACGCCGACGCCCACTTGAAACGCCAGATCATGGGACGGGAGGTTCTGGTCGCCATCACGGATGGCAAGCTCGACTTTGGCCCCTGGGAGCAAATCTTCTACGGCGAGTTTGACGGCCGGCGCCCCAAACGGGTGCTGGTCAAGGTGATTGGAGAGTAATCCGCGGCCGGCCCAAAGACGTGTTCCGCCGAAGCGTCGGTGATGGCAAAGACGGAAGTCGCTGAGATCATTCTTCTCGCCGACGCTTCGGAAGGGTATCGACTTTCAACCGCGCTGCTAGAACTCGCCGACCACTTCGCCGCCGCCACGGGTGCTGAGGGAACGGTAGGTGTTCATGTCGATGTTCTCGCTGATGAACCGCGCACTGCCGTCAACGAGTGCGAACTGTGCTCCTCCGGTGTGCTGGCTGCCAAAGGAGCATAGGCGGAGCGTCTCCTCGGGGGTGCCGTTCAGGGCGGTCAGTCCCGTGGGAACCTGATAATTGATGGGGGCGAAGCTGCTCATCGTGATGTCAGTGAGGCCGAAATTGCCACCGGCCGGCGCCCAATAGCCCCAACCCCGCATGGGATTGCTCGTGTTACCGCTGGCATAGAAGGAATCATAAACCGGGTCGTGATGATTGCGTTCTCCGAGCAGCAGCGTGTTGGTGGTTCCGTCGGTCACATCGCGGAAGCGGACCAAACCATGCTGAAGAGTCGGCGGCGTCGTAATCTGTGGCCCCGTGCTGGAGAACATGCCGTCGCCGCTGAGTTCCGACGGGGGATGCGACTTGGTGCCGCCGTTGCCTCCGTAGCTGGTGAGGGCATAGATCACGCCGCTTGGCCGCACATAGGGATTGATCACCGTCGACGAGGGGCAGATGAGCACCGGTAAGACCGTGGCGGTTCGACCATCTGTCTCGTTGGCCAGTGGATTCGCGAAGTCCCAGCGGTCATAAAGCGGACCCTGCTCGAAGTAGGGCAGGAGCTGAACGTACATGCCCCAGCCTCGGACCCGCGGCTGTGTCGGGAATCCCATCCGGATCTGCCCCGGCGGAAAGCACATGTGCGTGCTTTCGTAGTTGTGGAGCGCGAGGGCGATCTGCTTCAACTGGTTCTTGCACTGGGTCCGTCGGGCCGCTTCCCGCGCCTGCTGGACGGCTGGGAGGAGCAACGCGATGAGAATGGCGATGATGGCGATGACGACCAGCAGCTCAATCAACGTAAAGGCGCGGCGGCTGGTCGCCTGTGGCATGGTGGTCACAGCGGAAATCTCCCGGTCGACTTGAGGGTGTCACGTTCCCAACATAGAATGGCACGATTATGCCCAGATCATCGCGCGTTGACAACCGAATCAAACAGGCGCGGATGCGGCGAGGATGGACGCAGGCCCAGCTCGCCGAACGGGCCGGCATCTCACGGACGGCCGTCACTGCCATCGAAGGGGAACGACTGGTCCCGTCCGTCGCGGCGGCGCTGGCATTGGCACAGGCGCTCGACTTGACGGTCGAGGAGCTATTCGGGTCCGCCGGCTCGGGAGAATCTGCAGAGACGTGGGCTTGGGAATCTCCGGCCCCGTCGGCAAAGTGCTGGCGTGCCGAGGTCGGAGGCCGGACGGTGCTGTATCCGGCGGGATCGACTCCCATGTTCACCCCCTTGCCTGATTCTCCGATGCCCGGTCCGAGTCCCCTGGGAGAGGAGACGCTTGTGGTGGCGAGTTGCGACCCGGCGGCGGGCCTCCTGGCCAGTCAGTTTGCGTCTGTCACGGGACTGAGGCTATTGGTGCTGCCCCGGTCCAGCCGACAGGCAGTGGAGATGCTGCGCGATGGGCTGGTCCATATGGCGGGCCTGCACTTGTCGACCGGCGACGCGCCTGACCGGAACGCTCAGGTGGTGCGAGAGATTCTTGGGACAGGGTTTCAGATGTTGCGTATCGCCCGGTGGCAGGAGGGAATCGCCATGGCGTCGAGTGCCAGGCTGAAGTCGGTGCGAGCCACGACAAGAGCCAGGTTGACCTGGATCGGACGCGAACCTGGATCGGGGGCGCGGCAGTGTCTGGACCGGTTGCTGGAGAATCGCCCCGGCCCGCGCCGGTTCGCCCGTCACCATCGAGGCGTCACGGAAGCGGTGCAATCCGGCTGGGCCGACGCAGGAATCTGCGTCCAACTCGCGAGCGCCGAAGCGGGCCTCGCCTTCCTCCCGGTTCAGGAAGAGTGCTACGACCTTTGTTTTCCGAAATCGTTCGTTGAGGACCGGCGATTGAAGGCATTCTTGAGTGTGATCCGGTCCGCAGCTTATCGCACGATGCTGTCGGAACTCCCGGGCTACAGCTGTCTGGAAACTGGCAATCTGGTCGAAGTCACCTGACGTCGCCGCAAGAATGTGGCAAACTCGTGTTGACCGTTGAATTGAACGTCAACCAAACCGGTTCTCCATTTCCCTTCATGAAGGTCCACTGAAATGCATCGGACGATCCCTGTCGTGCTGCTGTTGTTCGTCATCGCGATGGGAGCGGCCGACGACCAGCGTTCGCCCCAGGCGCCGCCGCTGACTCCTGTCGAGGCGATCGCGCGCATCGGGGAGCCGGAGATCCGAGTGCAAATGGTCGTCAAAGCATCCAAAGAGCGGCTCGAGAAGCGGGGCATCATCTTTCTCGATTCCAAAGAGGACTTCGTCGATGCCGAGAACCTGGGAATCGCCGTTTCGGCGAAAGTCGCCCAGGCCTTCAAGCAACAGGGCATCGACGATCTGGCAGCGCATCTGAAAGGGAGAACGATCGAAGTCACCGGATGCGTTATGCGATTTGAAGAGCGTCCTTATCTGCCCGTGCTCAGCCCCGAACAAATCAAAATCCTTGACGCTGAGTAGCAGCCACGAACCCGTTGGTTTGCCTTTTCAATGCGGTGATCCCTTCCCGACGCCCAGCCCCATGCTCCGTTTCCTGAACACGGCTCTGCTGCTGACGTCTCTCTTGACATCCTTCGTGCTGGTCGGATGCGCGCAGAAGCCCGCGGACGAGACGTCGTCGTCAACACATGATGTCACGCCCGACGGTGATCGTCGGGTGCGTGTGGCCGCTGCGTCCGACCTTAAGTTTGCATTCGATGAAGTCATTCGTCAGTTCGAAGACGAGCACGCCGGCATTCCGATCGAAGTGACCTACGGCTCATCCGGCAACTTTTACGCCCAGCTCTCAAATGAGGCTCCCTTCGACATCTACTTCTCGGCCGACATGAGCTACCCTCGGCGTCTTGTTGAGCAGGGTCTGGCCGACCCGGACAGCGAGTTGCTCTACGCCATCGGGCACATCGTCGTCTGGGCGCCCAGGTCCTCGCCGATTGACGTGGAGAAACTCGGCATGCGTGCGCTCCTGGATCCGGCCGCCCGCAAAGTCGCTATCGCCAATCCGCAACACGCCCCCTATGGCCGG
>JAHBXU010000234.1 GCA_019636315.1 Planctomycetaceae bacterium
AGTTCGGCCGACACACAACGTTGATCCGGTCGCGCACCGCAGGATCGGCGGCAATGACCTCTGAAAGGTTGTTGATGAATTTGATGATCAACTTGGCCAGACGATACGCCGGGGCCGCTTTGCCCGCGAAGAAAAATGTCCGTGGCGGCATCGTCAGCGAGGAGTCTGCCTTCAGCCGGTTGTAGAGCACGACAATGTGCAGGGCGTTCAAAAGTTGCCGCTTATACTCGTGAATCCGCTTGATCTGGCTGTCAAAAATCGTTTGCGGATCGACGCTTCTCCCCGTCGTCGCCTTGAGCCAGGCGGCAAAGCGTTCCTTGGCGGACTGTTTTGCCTGGGAAACGCCTGCACAGAATGCCGCGTCGTCTACAAGCGGAAGGAGGCGACGCAACTGGCCGAGGTCGGCAATCCAGCCATCGCCAATCGCTTCGGTGATGACGCGGCTCAGGTCGGGGTTCGCCAGCAGCAGCCAGCGGCGGGGCGTTACTCCGTTCGTCTTGTTGTTGAAGCGCTCGGGGAACATCTCTGCGAAGTCCGCAACCACGCGCGTGCGCAGCAGGTCCGAGTGAATCTGTGCAACGCCGTTGGTGCTGTGTGTCCCGACGATCGCCAGATTCGCCATACGCACATGGCGTGTGGGGCCATCTTCGACAAGGCTCAATCTCTGCAGTCGGCTCTCATCGGAGGGGAACCGTTGGCGGGCTCCGTCAAGGAAACGCCGATTGATCTCATAGATGATCTCCAGCAACCGGGGGCAGACGAGCTCAAACATTCGGACCGGCCACTTTTCCAGCGCCTCGGGCAGAAGCGTATGATTGGTGTATGCGAGGGTCCGGATCGTCAAGTCCCAGGCGTCTTCCCAACCCAGCCCCGCATCGTCGAGCAGGATCCGCATGAGTTCGGCCACAGCCATCGCCGGATGCGTGTCATTCAGTTGAATGGCCACTTTGTCGGGAAGCACCCGCCAGTCGTCGTTGCCACGCCGGAAGGTCGCGACAATGTCCGCCAGCGAGCAGCAGACGAGGAAGTACTCCTGGACAAATCGGAGTGACTGTCCGCTGAGGGTGGAGTCATCGGGGTAAAGCACGCGCGTGACGGACTCAGCGAGCACGCGTTCGACCACGGCTCCGACAAAATCACCCGAACTGAACTCGCCGAAATCGAAGAAGTCCGGCGACGACGCTCCCCAGAGTCGCAAGGTATTGATGGTGCGACCGCCGTAACCGACCACCGGCCGGTCATAGGGCACACCCAGCAGGGTCGAGGGATGGCCTGGCACGGTGCGAATCACCCCCTCTTCCAGGCGGAACGTGCAATCGATCGGGACCTTCACAGCCTCCCGAGGTCGCGGCACCTCCCAGGGGTCGGGATCCGCCAACCAGTGGTCCGGGTGCTCCCGTTGATAACCGTTCTCAATGTCCTGCCGAAAGATTCCATACTCGTACCGTAAGCCGCAGCCCACGGCCGGAATCTGTAGAGTGGCCAGCGAATCGACAAAGCACGCAGCCAGCCGTCCCAGTCCGCCGTTTCCCAGACCCGCGTCGGGTTCCATTTCAACAACTTCCTTCCAGTCCTGTCGTGGATCCGATTGCAGATCGGCGCGAACGAACTGCTCAACGTTCAGATTGATGATGTTGTTGATCAGCGTGCGGCCGATGAGAAACTCCATCGAAAGGTAATAGACGCGTTTGGGATTCTCTGCGTCGTACGTCTGCTGTGTGAGCAGCCAGCGCTGAGTAAGCAGGTCCCGCAGTGATGTGGCGACGGCTTCAAACCGCTCCCGTTGGCTGGCGGCTTCCCGTGAGACCACATGATCGAACATGAGATGCCGATCGTATCCGTCGCGCCCCGCATGGTCGGAGAAGCCGAACGGGCCGCATTCGTACTGCTTCAGGATGTCGGAGGGGGATGGCTTCGTGCTCATGAGATGCCTTTGAAAGAGAGCGATGTGATGTCGGTGACGGACTCTGAGTGGGACTCGTCCAGGTATTCTGTGGGGAGCCTCTCGAACCTGTCGTTCACTCCTGCATGCCTCTGAGTAACTCGCGCAACGGCTCCTGGCTGACTGTGATCCAACCCCGCTGCGGCTGGTTCAGATCCAACGTCACCCACACCACCAGGCAGATCAGAATGGCAAACCCCATTGTGGCGCCGGGACGCATCTCACCGGTGGCGCCCTGCTGCCATCCAATGAGTGTTATGGAAAGGACCGCGGCAAACAGAAGCATCAACAGGACGCTGGCCGGCAACCGATCCCGGACGGCGGCAAGTCGCGCCGCGTGGCTGCTGGTGACGGCGTTGAAGGTCATGACCAGCGGCACGACGACCGGTGCACGCCCGTCAACAGCCGCCTTGACGAGTGACTGCATCCGGTCGTGCATCGATCGAATTTCCTGAAGCTTGACCTGCAAAGCCGAAGCGTCCGGAGCCTGTGAGACCGCCAACCGATGTTGGACATACTCACGGATGACGGCATGCAGTTCCGCCCGCACGGGGTCGTCCAACATCATCGCGCACGTGTGAAAGTCACCGATGGCATTGCTGTCCACGACGGACATCTGTCGTCGTTGCTCGTGCTTCATCAACGACATGGAGAACGTGAACGCCAGCAACAATCCCAGGAGGGCGAGGATCGCATCGGTGAGCTTAGCCGCAGAGATGCCCTGGCCGCGCAGGCGCAGGGTCCGTCCCCGCCACCAGGCCGCGCTCCAGCAGATGCACATCGCCATCGCCAGTGCCGTGGCTGTGATCGCGGGATCGACGTCGGTCCAGATCGTTTTCACGGTTCGGTTCCCGCTTGGCCCGGAGCGCTAAGGGGTTCTGCCGGCACACTCTGCCGTGTGCCTATCCAATGCCGGTGATACTGACGGAGCTGCGCGATCGCTTCGTCCGCCGTGTCGACGCAGTTGGGAATCGACATGTCTTCCGGACTGGCGAGCGGCGGCTGCGTCTCCACCAGATGGGTTTGCGCCCAGTCAACGAGGTCACCCCACATCCTGCCGACCAGAATGAGAGGGGTGCCGCGGACATGCTGCACCTGTAGCAGTTGCCAGACCATCATCAGCTCGAGGACGGTGCCGATCCCTCCGGGAACGACGACAAAGGCGTCCGACGTCAGCACAAAATGATGCAGCCTCGTAAAGAACGACTTATGTTCGAATGCCTGGAGCACAAAGGGATTGACGTCCTGCTCGAACGGCAGGTCCACACGGATGCCGACGGAGCGGTCGCGCTCGGGAGCGCCGCCGGCAGCGGCGCCTTCATTGGCGGCCTGCATCAGACCCGGACCGCCGCCCGTGACGATGTCGCAGCCCATCTCGGCGAGAGCCGCAGCGACGCGTTTCACTTCGTCATAGACAAACGTGCCTGGCTGGGCCCGCGCCGAACCAAAGATGGTGACGCGATATCGTTCTCGCTTGGAGGGACGCAGACGCGTCAGGTCATTGACGATATCCCAAAGGCCAAACACCGTCTTGACCAGAAGCTCTTTCACCGCGTCCTCGTCTGCCAGACTGATCGTTTGAGGAGGCTGATGCGGGGGCGTTTCCGTGGGCATGCATTCTTTCTTTGAAGTTTCCTGTGGGCCGCACTCCGACCCGATTCATTGTTGTAGCTCGGCCAGAACCTGAACGACTTCTCGAAACATCGTGATGTCTTCGCGAGTGGCGATGACCAGAACGCGCCCGCGCGAGCCGCCGCTGGCGATGTCGGCATCCGGACGACAATCCCTATTGAACTGACGATCGATCTCCAGCCCCAGGCAGGATAGGCCGTCGCAGATGGATGCACGAACTTCCCCCGCGTGTTCTCCCACGCCCGCTGTGAACACCAGGGCATCGACGCCGCCCATCGTCACCGCCAGGGCGCCGATGGACTGGCGGACGCGATGCGTGTAGATGGCCAGCGCCAGCAAGGCTTGTTCGTCCCCGGCGTGTGCGGCGGCGAGCACCTGGCGCATATCGGCTGACACGCCCGAGACGCCCAACAATCCGGACTGCCGGTTGAGCGACGCTTCGACCTGCGTGGCTGTGAGTCCGTAGCGTTCCTGGATGTGGAACACGATGCCGGGGTCGATTGCGCCGCTGCGCGTCGCCATCATCAAGCCGTCGAGCGGTGTGAAACCCATCGTGGTGTCAATGCTGCGGCCTCCCTGCACGGCGGAGGCGGAGCAGCCGTGACCCAGGTGGCAAATGACCAGTCGCAAATCCTTGAGCGGCCGGTCGAGCAACTCCGTGGCTCGTTGTGCGCAGTAGGCATGGCTCAATCCGTGGAAGCCATATCGGCGAATGCCCCAATCATGCGTCCATTGCCTCGGCACGGGATACGTGAATGCCTCCGGCGGTAACGTTGCGTGAAAGGCCGTGTCAAAAACCGCGATCTGCCGGACGTCCGGAAACGCGGCTTCCACCGCCGCCAGAGTGGCCAGACTCGGTGGATTGTGCAGCGGCGCTAATTCGACAAGTGCGTCGATCCTCGACCGGACGTCGGGAGTGATCTGCACGGACGACGTGAACTGGCCGCCGTGGACAATACGGTGTCCAACTGCGGACAGGTCGCGAGGATTTCGGAGGAGGACCGGCTCGAAGCGCGTCAAGTCGTGAACAAATCGCTCAACCGCCGCTGTGTGCCCGCTCCACGAGACATCTTCGCACTGAGCCTTGCCTTCGGAGGCGACGTATTCGTAACGAGTCCTGGCGCCGGCCCAATCGGCGAGTCCGCGCGCCAGGACGTCTCCGTCGGGCGCCATGAGCGTGGTCTTCAGGCTGCTGGATCCGGCGTTGAACAACAGCACATTCATGACATTCCGCTCCGATGGCGCTCTGACGTCCACGGCTCCCTTAACACCGGCGATGGATCAGAATCTCTCCGGAACAAATCGCCGGCCTTCAAGTGTGGCCTGATCGTCATACTTGCCCTTGTCCGAACGTTTGGGGAGATGCACCTTTTCTCGTGGCGGATCCTTATAGGGAATCAACGTCAGCAGATGTGAAATACAGTTCAGTCGCGCCCGTCGCTTGTTGTCGGACCGGACGAGGTGCCAGGGCGCTTCGTCTGTATCGGTGGCTTCCAGCATCATGTCCCGTGCTCGCGAAAAGGCATACCAGCGGCCATAGGACTCGAGGTCCATTGGGCTCAGCTTCCAGCGGCGCATCGGATCCTTCAGGCGCGCTTCAAAACGGCGTTCCTGTTCCTCCTTGCCGACTTCGAGCCAGAACTTGATCAGGATGATCCCCGCCTTGATGATGTAGCTTTCAAACTTCGGACAGTTCCTGACGAACGCCTCGTACTCATCTTTGGAGCAGAAATCCATCACATACTCGACTCCTGCGCGGTTGTACCAACTGCGGTCGAATACGACGATCTCGCCCGCGGCGGGGAAGTGCTGCAGATAGCGCTGCGCATACATTTGCGTCTTCTCGCGGTCGGAGGGCGCGGGCAACGCCACCAGGCGAAACACGCGCGGGCTGACGCGCTCCATGAGCGCCTTGATCGTCCCGCCCTTGCCGGCCGCATCGCGCCCTTCAAACACAATGACGACGCGCAGGCCCTTGTGAACCACCCAGTCCTGCAAGCGACATAACTCGGTTTGCAATTTCTTGAGTTCACGATCGTATTCTTCGCGCTTCATGGAGCACCTCAGCTATTCACCCGGCGATTCGGCAATGGAGAACAACATGACGACCGAACGAGATTGAACATCATACGTGTTGCGAGGCAGCGGGGACGCGGATTCCCAGGGGACAATGTCATCCGGAGGGGCAAGGGCCGTGTCGATCCAGCGACGCCACCCGCCGCCGCTGCAGGGCTGCGGCAACTCGAATTCGAGCGGCTCCCAGTAGGCATTCAGAATGAGATGAAATTGCAGCCCTTCGTTGCGGACCTCGCCGCCCAGAACCACGCTATGCGATCCGTCTCCCCAATCAGGCTGGAAGGGTTTGACGCCGTGCCACGCGTGCGTCGCGTTGTTCAACATGGACGTGAGACTGACGCGCTGACGTTCGTGCTCATCATCGCGTAGCCCTCGGCGTGCGTTGAGCAGCTTCACAAAGCGCAGCACGTCCGGATGTCTTTTCAGCAGCGACCAGTCGAACCAGCTTAACTCGTTGTCGTGACAGTACGCGTTGTTATTGCCGCGCTGCGTGCGGCGGACTTCGTCGCCCATGAGGATCATCGGCGTTCCCAGCGACAACAGCGTCGCCGCGAGAAAGTTCTTTACCTGCCGGTTGCGAATCTGCTCCACCAGGGGATCGTCAGTCGGGCCTTCGATGCCGCAGTTCCAACTGCGATTATCGCTGGCGCCGTCACGGTTCCCTTCACCGTTGGCCTCATTGTGTTTGTGGTCATAGGAAACCAGGTCGTTGAGCGTGAAGCCGTCGTGACAAGTGACAAAGTTAACGCTCTGCTCGGCTTCACGGATTTTGTGTCCATAGATTTCCGGACTGCCGACGATCCGATCGGCCAGACGCCGCACCGACCCCGGCTCGCCGCGAAAAAAGTCACGGACATCATCTCGAAAGCGGCCGTTCCATTCTTTCCAGGCGTCGCCGACAAAACGTCCGACCTGATACAGCCCTGCCGCATCCCACGCTTCGGCGATCAGTTTTGTGCCTGCGAGTGCCGGATCGGATTCGATATCCCAG
>JAHBXU010000235.1 GCA_019636315.1 Planctomycetaceae bacterium
CAGTTTGCGGACGATTGAGTACCTGGAAGGCAATCCGCAAAAAGGGGGCCGGCTCACGCCGCGCCTCATCGGGTTCCTCTCCGAGGCTGAGCGGGAATTCTTCGAGCTCATCTGTTCGGTCGACGGCGTGGGTGTGCGGAAGGCGCTGGGGGCGATGGTGCGGCCCGTGCGGGACGTGGCCGCGGCGATCGAGGAGCAGGACGTCAAATTCCTCAGCACGCTGCCGGGAGTTGGCCCCGCGGTGGCCGAGCGGGTCGTTGCCAAACTGCGCCGCAAGATGGCCCGCTTCGCGCTGATCCCCGAACACGACCTGCCGGCCGACAGTCGCACGAATTCGGACGTCCTGACCGAAGGCTTCGAAGCCCTCGTTGCTCTGGGCCACACCCCGGTCGACGCTCGAAAGAAAATCGAACGTGCGACCGGGGCGAAGGGGAAGTTCAAATCCGTCGAAGACCTGATTAACGAAGTCTACCGACAGGAACACGCGGGCTGACGATGCCAGTTCCCGGTTGATCGTCAACCGGGGTCGCGCAGCGATACAAGACATCCGAAGACGTGTTGATCGCTGAACCGACGCCTCACATGCCGTTGGCACCCAGATTGCAATCAATCCGGGCCACCCGCATTAAATCCCATGGGAACAACGCAAGTCATTCCCATGGTGAGTTGCTACTTCGTTTTCAAGTCAAGCACGCCGAGATCTGCCGACTTACCTTCTTCCACTTTGACTTTTATCCCTGTCCGCGTCGGATCGCCATACTTCCGATTGAAGCCCGCAGCGGCTCGATCCACGGGCACTTCGTCCGGAATTGCAAACGGAACCACCTTGGGATTTCCCTGCCAGAAGAAGCCGAACACATAGTCGCCGACCGGAGCTCCGTCGCCGGTATTGTACGTCGTGATCTGAAACTTACCGTCAGCGCCAGTCTCCCCCATGTGTGGAGCACCAAGTACGGGGTCCACATACCCCGGCGCTTCGGCCTCTTTGAACATCCATACCTTGACACCCGGAGTCGGTTTGCCGTCGATTGTCACGGTCCCCGATACAGGAAAGGTCGGTTCCGTTTTGGGCCGTTCCGGCTTCGAACATCCCACGAACACGTGCGCTGCGATGAGACACACGGCTACACCCACATGACGAATCATCCAAGACCTCCTGGTGCAAGATCGCGGGGAATCCACTGAATGAAAAGACGTTGCAAACAAAGTGCCACGCGATTATCTCACGTGGACACGAGACTGCCAAGCGCGGTGTCAGGAGCGGCCGGAGGACCACTGTCTCGCACGATCTGTCGCCCATATCAATCGAAACGAAAAGGGGCGGCAAGAGGTCTTGTTGGTCCTCTTACCGCACCCTGTCCAATTAATCACGCCTTTCAGGCAATTAGAACTCGCCCAAGGGGCCATCTCCTTCATCGCGGCTAATAAGAGCGACGAGTGCGGGTGCTGCGATGTTTTCATTCAGGAACCGCACGGTTCCGTCGCACATGAGCACCTGAATGCCGCCTGTATGGAACGAATAGTACGTTCCACCTGATCCGGTCAGGCTGACCGCCGTTGCACCGGGGCCGGTGCGTGAGTTGTTGCAGTTGATACCGCAGGGGCCGCTGTTGATCAGGCCGTCAAAGGACGATCCCTGATGACGGAACGTGTTGAACGGACTGGACCATGTTCCGCCGCCGCCGGCCATGCTGGCCCACGCGATGTCGGTTGAGGCGTTGGTCGTCGGACCAACCGGCTTGCCGTTGGCATAAAACTGCTCCCGGTAGGCCATCTCCTGCAACATCATTGTGTTGGAGGTGCCGTCACGAACATCGCGGATGCTCGTTGACATCACACGGTCGGTGAACAGATTCTGGCCAGCGACGACGGTCGTCCCGAATTCTCCGAGGGGGCCCTCATTCCGGTTGCCAGTCTGAAAGTACCCTGCCTGATTGGCAAAGGTTCCACGGAAGTTGCCGACGGATTTCTCGGTGACGATATAGTCACATGTGCCGGCACGGTACGAAATAGGCCCATCCAGCCAGGCAATTGCAGCCGCAGTCCCCGCATCGTAGTTGATGTCTATGACATTGACGCTGCGAGGCGCTGTGGGGCAATTGAAGACCGAAATCGGTACGGCGACGGCCGCCAAATTCACAGGATTCCAAGGGGGAACGTTGTAGTTATACATATCGTGAACAGCATTTTGCTCCAGGTAGGGCAACAGACCAATGCCCCAACCTTGAGTATTCAACAACCGTCCTCCACTGGCAGCGGGAGCGTCCAGCGTCGCATGCCGCAAGATCATCCAGGTGGTATAGACATCGTGATAGTTGTGGAACGCAAGTCCCAACTGCTTGAGATGGTTCTTGCACTGGGTCCGCCGGGCCGCCTCGCGGGCTTGTTGCACCGCAGGCAAAAGGAGTGCAATCAGGATCGCGATGATCGCGATCACGACTAACAGTTCAATCAATGTGAATCCACGGTCTCGCCGCCGACTCACGCTCGTTCTGGTCAACATGAGCTTTTCCTTTCGGAAATGACTTCGGGATTGGATGGTCGAAAAGAATCGCCGGCACGATTAGAACTCGCCCAGGACCTGGCCGTCTTTGGTCCTTGAGAGATTCACGTAAGTTGCGGCGTTCAGGTTTGCACTGAGAAATCGGACAGCACCATCACCCAACACAAACTGTGCTCCTCCTGTATGGCCGCTGGAGAAACCATGCCACGTGGGATCGGCCACAAGTTTGAACACCCCACCGGCTTCGAGTTCGTTGGCCAAGTTTTGGCCGAAGCAGCAATTCGCCCTCTCGGCGGCGGAACCATTTCCGGAAATCCCGGGTAACTGGTTGATTGGCGTGATACACTGACCGACAGTTAATGCGAAGGAGTTTCCGAGATGGAATGCCGATGTCGGGTCTCCATTGCGCATCCCGGCCCACAGGGTGCTGGTGCCAATGCGTCGACCTGAAAGTTCCTTAAAGAGTCGTTCGCCGACAACGACCGTGTTGGACGTGCCGTCCGTGATGTCGCGGAGGCCGATTCTGGAATTGCCGCCGAACGTGCCTCCCTGTGCATCCAATGTCCTGCCAGCCACCTGGTCGACGAACAGTCCGCCGTTGACACCAGCATAGTTCGACCGCGCGCCGAACACAGCGATCCCGTTGCCGGGCCAGCGCTGCGTGACCATGCCAAATCCGCGGTCGGTCGGACAACGGTACACGGCGAGCGCCTGGGTTTCAGGACCATGCGTGACAGTGGGATCGCCCTCAAGCACGTGACCGCCACCTGAGGCTACCCCTCCTG
The DNA here is from genome assembly GCA_019636315.1 of Planctomycetaceae bacterium. Lineage (GTDB taxonomy): Bacteria > Planctomycetota > Planctomycetia > Planctomycetales > Planctomycetaceae > JAHBXU01. The sequence continues at coordinate 3,289 of JAHBXU010000235.1, forward strand.
GAAAGCCGCGGTTGAAATTGCACTGTTCATACAGATTCCCCTGCTCGAGCATCGGCAGGATGAACGCTCCCCAACCCCACATATTGCCCGCAAACGCCGCTGGATCCCGATTCGGATCGAACACCCAGCCGGGCGGGAACATGTTGTAAACGTCGTGATAGTTGTGCAGTGCGAGTCCGATCTGTTTCAGATTGTTTTTGCACTGCGTCCGCCTCGCCGCCTCGCGGGCGGCTTGCACTGCGGGCAGCAGCAGTGCGATCAAAATCGCGATGATGGCAATGACCACCAACAATTCAATCAGTGTGAAACCACGCCTTCTCGTCAACATGTGCATCTCCCTGTCCCTGTCGTTAATAATAAAGACGGCAACTGTGACAAGCAGCGACTGCCTGGCAGTCACCAATCACACAATCGGAAGAAAGACTGTTACGAAATTCAGAAGCCAAACAGCGCCGGCTGCAGTTGAGAAATGAAGCCGCGAGAGAAGAGAAATGACGTACCCGTCAAAGCAGAACAGCCGAAAGCTGCAGGCGGACGCGGAAGACCTTCAGCGAGTCATGGAGGCCGCGCCTCGACATGACCATCGGTCCATAAGAAACCAAGCTGCCGCCACCCCCAGGACATGATCATCCCTCCGGAGTAACGAGTCGAATTGACAAGGAGCAGCGCGTCGAATGACGGCTGCCTCGAAGAAAATCGCAGAAGACGACTGAGCTGACAAAAGCCGCTGTACGTAGCGAGAAGACGTGAGATGACCCGATGCTAATTTAAGCGCATCCGAGTGTCAAGAATCGGCGAGTTTGCGAAAGACGGTCGAGAGACGGCCGGAGGAGCGGATTTCGGCAGGTCCCGAGAACGTGGGTGGGACCTCACGGCCTGAGCCGGGTCGCCATCGCATATGGATTTCCGCCATGCTCACTTGCCTCGCGGCGTGAGTGCATGGCACCCATCAAAGACTCCGCAATCAACCGTGACGACGCCCAGTCAGGCTTTGTCCGTGTGGTTAAGCGACGAAGTGATCTATCGTGCGCCATGTGTTGATGGGACCTTCGCAACAGGGAACGGCGATGGACTCGTGCATCACTCCATGAGCTATTGCCATGTGTGCACGCCGCGTCTCGCGGAATGCCAGGCCGCCAGCCTGGCTGTTGATCGATGCGGGTGACGCGCCGAGTGTTGTTCCGGTGCGTTGCGAGGGCCGGTCTCGGCGACCGACGGGGGAGCCGTTGGTTTGTGTGGGGATTCGTCTGAGCCGTTCGGCGAAAGCGCAGCGTCTTCCGTCCAGCGGATCGAGGGCGGCGTGAAAGTCAGCACCAGATTGCCCAGACCTATCGGCGAGGCCGGGAGGGGGGCTCAAATGGGGGCTCAACCTGTTGCAACAACAGTTGATTTTGGTCAACAGCGGCGGCACAATCGGGGGACGGGAGGCATTTCCGGGCGGCATACCTGGACAAGGCGTCTCGACCTGGTCACCCGGAGCCCGCCAAGCATCTGGCTGCAGCCGACTTAAGGCTCGTTGAGCATGTCACATCCATCACGACTTCCGGAGAGCTACGGCGACGATCAGCCGCGCGAGCTGCTCGAATTGGGACGGCTCATCTCGGAGCTTCCCGAATCGCAGTTCAAGCAACTGGAATCGGCATTTGCGCAGGTGACTGATTGCATCACCCGCCGCCGTCGCATTTTAACGCTCGTTCAGGAGGCGCTTGCTCAACTCCGCCTGGACATCAAGTATCTGATGTTTGACCTCGAAGTGACGCGTCGTGAACGCGACGAACTCAAGGAACAGCTCGACCAGATCGAACGGGACGGCTACGAGCGGTTTTAACTGGCCGCTTTGAGTCGCAACCGGCCCGCGGCGGTGGTGCACGCGGGCTCTTGTGCTGTCGGATCGTCGCCGTCAGTTGGCAAGCAACTGCCGCAGGACGGTGTGCAGAATGCCGCCGTGGCGGTAGTAGTCGACTTCCACGGGCGTATCGATGCGGCACGTCGTCACGAAGTGAATTTCGTCACCGTTGGGCTTGGTTGCGGTGACTTCGACCGCCTGCCGCGGCTTGAGCGTGTCGTCCAGAGCGATCGAGAACGTCTCTGTCCCGTCGAGCCCGAGAGCGTCGCGGCTTTCTCCTTCGCGGAACTGCAGCGGCAGGACGCCCATGCCGATCAGGTTGGAGCGGTGAATCCGTTCGTAGCTTTCGGCAAGGACGGCGTTTACGCCGAGGAGATACGTTCCTTTTGCGGCCCAGTCGCGGGAAGAGCCGGTGCCGTACTCCTTACCCGCGAGGACGATGAGGGGGGTGCCGGCCTGCTGGTACTTCATTGAGGCGTCGTAAATCGACATCAACTCGCCGGTAGGAATGTACTTGGTGACGCCCCCTTCCGTGCCCGCCGCCAGCAGGTTCTTCAGGCGGATGTTGGCGAACGTGCCACGGGTCATGACGCGGTCGTTGCCGCGGCGGCTGCCGTAGCTGTTGAAGTCGGCGATGGAAACACCTCGTTCCTGCAGGTACTTGCCCGCCGGTGAGGTCGGCTTGATCGATCCGGCCGGTGAAATATGGTCGGTCGTCGTGGAATCCCCCACCGAAACAAGACACCGCGCGCCGCTGATGCCTCGGATGGGCTGCGGCTCCGCGGGCATATCGACGAAGAACGGCGGCTCCTGGATGTACGTGCTCTGATCATCCCAGTCGAACAGATCCCCTGTCGGCGCCTCGACCGCCTGCCATTCCATCGGTCCGACCGTCGCCTGCGAGTATTCCTGTTCGAAGATCTCCGCGGAAATCGCTGCGGCGATGGTGTCGGCAATCTCCTGCTGCGTGGGCCAGATGTCCGCGAGATAGACGTCGTTGCCGTCCGTATCCTGTCCGAGCGGTTCGCTGGTCAGATCGATGTCGACCGTCCCGGCAATCGCATAGGCGACAACCAGCGGCGGGCTGGCGAGGTAGTTGGCTTTGACATGCTGATTGATGCGGCCTTCGAAATTCCGGTTTCCCGACAGCACCGCGCCGACAACGAGGTCATTTTCCTGAATGGCGGCCGCAATCTCATCCGGAAGCGGCCCACTGTTGCCAATGCACGTTGTGCAACCATAACCGACGAGGTTGAAGCCGAGCGCGTCGAGCGACGCGGTCAATCCGGCGCGGTCAAGATAGTCGGTGACGACGCGGCTGCCGGGAGCGAGCGACGTTTTGACCCAGGGCTTGCGCGACAGCCCTTTGCGGGCCGCATTTCGTGCCAGCAGACCGGCGCCGACCATCACGGAAGGATTGCTGGTGTTCGTACAACTGGTGATCGCCGCGATCACGACCGAGCCGTGCTTGAGCGCAAACGTTTCGCCCGCGTACTCGACTTC
>JAHBXU010000236.1 GCA_019636315.1 Planctomycetaceae bacterium
CATGTTGGTTGGACGGACGTATCGTTTTCAAATCAGCGGCATGCCGGAGTATCCGGGGGCGAATCTTTATCCGACGGTCGAACTCATCGACCGGCTGCACCCTCCGGTCGGCCGCGAAGCCGACTTCCCGATTCCGATCCAGTTCACGACGGACGAAATCGAGGCCGCGCTCAACGATCAGCTCGTCACCAAGGTGATCTACCTCGAACAACCTCAGTGGGCCGTTCCGCAGGAAGTGGGCCGCCCGATTCAAACGGCCGACCTCCCGCCGACCACCAATCTGCTGCAGGCGGCAGACCAGCGCGGGCGGGCCATGGCGATCGTGCGTCTCGGAGGCCGCGTTCCCAGCACGCACGGCGCACCCGACTCGCAGTTCTATGGAGATCTTCCGCCCGTCATCTCGCAGTCATTCGCCCCCAGGGATTCATCGATCGCCGCGTCGCCGCTGCCTCAAGGGACCGGCGTTGTCCCTGATGCGGCTCATTCGTCGGCCGTCGGCCGTCGTCACCAGTTGACCGGTCGCTGACGCTCGCGGCTCTGAAGCGAAATCGAATTGAGCCGACATCCCGTGACTTAAGGTTCGACACATGTTCGTCAAGCGGAATGGTCGCCGACACAATGCCCTGCGAACGTCTTGTCTGACGTCCGCCCTGCTGCTCGTCACCAGCTCTTGCGCAATGACGCCTCAGTTCGCGCAGGTCACGGCGGAATCCATTCCGGACGTGCGCGCGAGTTCTCCGTCCGATGTCTTTCAGTCAGACGCTGCACCGCTGCCCGCATATCGCAACGAACCTGCAAACGGATCAGCTCCTCCCACGTGGAATGACTCCGCGTCTTCGATCGCACGACCGAGCAGTTCCGCCATTCAGCCAGTGAACTTCATTCCGGCTGCTCCGCGTGTCGCCTTATGCGAAGATCCGCGCGGCTGGGCGAACTGCCCCAGCGCCTGCCCCAATCCTTATGGATTCCAGGTGCCCGGTCCGCCGCTTCCGGTGTATGAGCCCGAACTGTACCCCGAAGAGTACATCTGTGACGGCGGCGATCGCGGCGTCAGGGTGCATTACACCGACCTCGGTCGGCAGGGACTCGATACCGAAGACACAGTCGCCCGATTCAGTGACGATGCGGGTTGCGTTCACATCAAGCCGAGCACGCGGACCTGCATCTACGCTCCGCAATTCGCCGCCGTTCGCTCCACGTCGACGCATCTCGTCAACCTTGATGTCGAACGGCTGGCGGGAACGCACGACCATCGTCCCAGCAGCGGACTCCGATCGCGGCTCAGCCCGGGAGTCGAGCTTCACAACGATCAGCCGGTCGGATTCCAGTCCCGTTCGCGAGTCAGCGGCCTGGACCGAGACGAATCCAACAGCGCCATCGCACGCGTCCAATCCCCGGCGCGTCACCTGAAGTTGAACAACGCGCATGAGAACAAGCAACTCCGCCCGACGGGTCAACTCGACCGCACGCAGGAGGCTTACCTCGCACACGCGGCGCAACTCGCGGCGAGCTGGACCCGCAATCTCAACCCGGTGATCATCGCCACCGACGCGGCAGGACAGGAAGTCATTTCCAAGTTCAGCATCGAAGAGTATGTGGGAGTCGAAGATCGCAGCCGCAAGGGAGACCTGCGCATTGTCAAGCTTGTCGACGAACCCGCAGCGGTGCCCGGCGACATTGTGACGTTCACGATCCAGTACGAGAACGTCGGCGACCGGGGACTGTACAACATTCAGATCATCGACAACCTGACGCCGCGCCTCGAACTGCTCCCCGAGACAGCACAGTCGGACCGCGAGGGTCAGTTCCACGTCGAGGACAATCTCGAGGGCAGCTCGGTCTTGACCTTCGAGTTGGCTGAACCGCTGCCAGGTCACACGTCCGGAAAGCTGACGTTCCAATGCCGCGTGCGATAGGCGCCGCACTGTCGTCGGCCGTTGAACCATCGAAACGGCGAGTTCTCAACTCGTCGCAGGCACGGTCCGCGACTCACCGCCGTCCCACATCCAGGCTGCCGTGAGGCAAGTCAGAATTGCTGGGTCGTTCGGAATCCCAGTTCCTGAAAACGATCCAGTTCAAACGTGGACGTGATCTTCAGCGCGGCGATGACGTCGTACGCAAGAATGACCTTCCGCGCTCCGCTGCTGTCTGGCTTATCGCGGTCCAGCACAATCATCCCTTCACTGATCATGAACCCGGTGAAGGGGATCGCCTCTTGAAAGGAGGTGATGAGGATTCCCTGCGTGGGAAATCCAGCGGGCCAGCCTTCAAACAAAGACTGCCAGTACTCGGCCGACTGCATCCGCTCACTCCTCCCTGATGTTGAGCAAGTCGCTGAAACGCGTCGCGCTCAATCGATTCCGTCCGCCACGCCCAACGAACCAAAAGCATCCGCAGAGATGTCGTCCTCGACGGATCAACGTGACCTGAAGCGTCAGCGAGGGACGTTTCGAAACTCCGTCACTCCGCAGCGGCGAAAGACAATACTCCCAACTGCATTTCGCCGCTTCCGCTCACTCCTTGACACCACCATGACTGTAAGTCACCGTCAATGGATCGCGGCGATCTGAAAATGACCCCAAGGGGATTTGAACCCCTGTTCCTGGACTGAAAATCCAGTGTCCTGGGCCAGACTAGACGATGGGGCCGCAAGTTCGGTTCTCTGCTCGCGCAACGAACCTGCCGCTGCAGTCCCAGGTGATGGCCGCCAGGTTTTCCTGACGGCTACTGCTGCGGCCGAGTGATAAGGTATCGATCATCCTGCCGCCGTCAAGGGCGACAATGCATTGCTAACGAGCAATTCAAGAGGACGACCGCAACGCCGACTCGCCGGTGATCACAGATCACAAACGGCGCAGGGCTTCGGCGCTCGGAGGAAATGCCTCACGCTTCGGCAGGCGAAACGCCGGTTTCCGAGTCCTTCAGCCCGGCTGTCGAATCATGCAGCCCATGAATGGCCTCGAACACCTCACTCCGATGAATGGGCACTTCTCGAGGGGCCTCAATCCCCAGGCGGACTTTGTCGCCACGGATTTCGACGATGGTGATCTTGATCTGATCGTCGATGACGATGCTCTCGTTCTTCTTGCGCGACAGTACCAACATGACCATGCTCCCAGTCGTGACGCGACCCGCGTGCGATCCGGCACGCCGAGTCCACCACATGCCCGAAAAGAAGAGCCGAGGACTTCTGTCAAGCCTCAAGACCCACCTTTCCTGAGAAAATCCTAGTCATCTGCAATTGCGTGGTCAACCACATCGCGTGCTAACTATTCAGGACAATCGTCACAATGGGAGGAATCCCGCCCGCAAGTGAACACCACCACAGAACATAACAGCATTTCACAAAACACCTTGCGACACATTATCCACGAGGATTCCCTGGACCACGAGTGTCGACGTCCGCAGAACAAAATTTCAGAATTTTCTTCAAGTTTTTAACCGCTTCGCCGCGACACGGCTCCTTAGACATTCAGAGGCGATTACGTGGTTCCTGTACGTGGGTCCTGGTGGAATCGGGTCGAAGGACCTCCTCTCACCAACGGGTCGAACGCGACCCTCAGAGCCGCGCAGCATCTTGCCCGGCTCTGGGGCTGACCGCTACGATGCCTCAAGATGTTCACAATGAGCCCTTGGAACGCATCAGGAACCGGACAACGCGACGGATGAAACTCGCGACCCATATCGACGGCCCCGTCGCGGTGATTGGCGACGTGCACGGCCAGGTCGACAAACTGGAGAGCCTCCTCGATCAATTGAATTTTCTTCCCGACCTGGATGAGCGCTGGATCGTCTTCATCGGCGACCTGGTTGACCGAGGTCCGGACCCGATGGGAGCCATCGAGTGCGTGCTCGATCTGATCGAAGATCATCCGCGAACGACCTGCATCGCCGGGAATCATGAACTCGCGATGGCCGGCGCCCTGGGCCTCATTCCCGCACCCGACTTTGCCGATTGGCCCGCGCGCTGGGTTGACCACTACGGAGCCGACACCACATTCGACTCCTATGGTGTGACGATCGGCCAGCTTGAAGAGTTACACGACAAGCTGCCCGAAGCCCATCGGCTGCTGCTGGCCAGACTTCCGTGGTGCGTGGAACATCCGCGCTACTTGTTCGTGCATGCGGGGATCGACCCGCATCAATCCTTTGAGATGCAACGGCAGATTCTCCACGAGAAGGATTTTACCCTGTCTCACCCTCCCTGGCTCTGTTCCAAAACGTTCGTCCATGCCGACGTCCCGGCCGATTGCCCGCTCACGGTCGTGTCCGGCCATGTTCCTGTCCCCGCCGTGCACTTCGGCGATCGCCGCCTGCTGATTGACACCACCGGCGGCGTGGGGGGCGATCTGAGCTGCGTGCTTCTGCCGGAAAACATCATCATCACCTCGGGGGACGAGCCGCCGCCGCCGCCGACCCACGCCGCACCCGCGAAAAAGAAAGCCGGCAAACGCTTCGGGTTCTTCTAACGTGCATTGATTTCGACGCGCGGAGCGCTCATGACTCCTATGCAATCCCCTGCTCTACAGCAGCGCACGCTTGGATGGGCGAGCGATGGAACTTGAAGGCAAAATCATCGTCGTCACCGGTGGCGCGCGGGGGATCGGACGCGGGTTGTGTGCCCGGTTCGCTCAGGAGCAACCGGAGGCGATCTGGGTCACCGACATCGACGCCGACACTGTCGAGGCGACAGCGCGAGAACTCGGCGCCGTCGCGAGAACGTGTGATGTTGCTCTGGAGGACGATGTCCGGCAACTCGTCAGCGAAGTCATGGCCGTTCACGGACGGATTGATCTGTTTTGCGCCAACGCCGGAATCGCCGTTTCCGGCGGAATCGAGACGCCCGACGATGAATGGCGGCGCATCATGGACGTCAACGTCCTGTCTCACCTTTATTGCGCACGGGCGGTGATTCCATCGATGCTTCAGCGCGGCAGCGGGTACCTGCTGCACACCGCCTCCGCGGCGGGTCTGCTGACGCAGATCGGCTCCGCACCATACTCCGTCTCCAAGCACGCGGCCGTCGCGCTGGCCGAGTGGCTCTCGATTACCTACGGAGACCGCGGCATCAATGTCTCGTGCCTGTGCCCGCAGGGCGTCCGGACCGCCATGCTCGACGGAGAGGACCCGGTCATCCAGTCGCTCCGCGCCGGGTCCCTTTCCATTGAGGAAGTGGCAGAGTCAGTTGTCGCGGGCCTGCGCGAAGAACGATTCCTGATTCTGCCGCACGCCGAAGTCGGAAGGTACTTCCAGAACAAAGCCAACGACTACGATCGCTGGCTGCGCGGGCTGAGGCGACTCCGACGCGAGATCTGTGGCCCGCCGGCCGAGACACCCCCCGACGGCGGCGGCGGTTGACGATTCCATTGGCTCCGAGTTTTGAGTGAGATCCGCCCATGCTCCCACCGAATTATCGCCTTCGACTCGTTGAACCTGCCGATTTCGAACAGATTGTTGAAATCTGCCGTCGCGTGTATCCCACGGAGCGGCCCTATTCTCTGGAAGAGTTGGACGATCATCAGCGCCTGTTTCCACAAGGACAATTTGCCGCGGTGGAGCATGCCAGCGGAGCGGTGGCCGGCGTGCACTTCACGTTGCGATTGAGAATCTCTGACTTTCATGTCGACGATTCGTGGGACGTGCTGACCGCGGACGGATCGTTCCTCGACCACGATCCGCAAGGGCAGACGCTCTATGGTGCGGATATCATGGTCCATCCCGAACATCAACATCATGGCATCGCCCACGCCCTGACGGATCAGGCCCGGTTCCTCGTGCAGGACGAACGATTGTGGAGAATGGTGGGCGCCAGCCGCCTGCCCGGATTCCGGGGGCAACGCGGGGCCTTGACCATCGACGACTACGTCAACGCTGTCATCGCGGGCAGCCTGTTTGATCCGGTCCTGAGCATCCACCTGAAAGATGGCTGGGCTCCGGTCCGCCCGATCCACGGCTATCTGCAACACGACGAAGACAGCGACGGATGGGCGGAAGTGATTCAGTGGGTCAACCCGGATTGCCCCCCTCCTGAGGACGTCGACCTCGGCAACCGCCCGGCCTCCCAGTGATGCCGTCAGGGAACGCGTCCAAGCATCGACTGCCGCTGGAACGCATGGGATCGATCGGTGCACGATGATCCACTCCAAACAGTGACTGCGTCTGCATGCGTTTGGCCACTGCGCCCATGACTGATTCCGCCCACATCCCGATCCATCGTCTTCGCGTGCCGAATCCCTTCGTCGAAGGACGAACGTGCGTCTACGTCATCGCTGCCGATCCCGTCACAATCATTGACACCGGGATCGCGACGGATCGTGCCTGGGATGCACTGGTCGCAGGCCTCAAGGAGCACGGACTGACGCCGCGCGACCTCCGGCGGGTGATCCTCACACACAAACACATCGATCACATCGGCAACGCCTGGCGGGTGCACCAGGAATCCGGCGCCGAGATCATGATCCATGAAACGGAAACCCCCTCGATCGCGGACGTCGATCCGACGGGAGAGCGATTCGCATCGGTCGCCCGCGCACGACTCGCCGAATGGGGCGTCCCCGACGAGGTCGCCTCCGCATCCCTCAACAGCTTCGGGTTCGATTGGAAGCTCGAATC
>JAHBXU010000237.1 GCA_019636315.1 Planctomycetaceae bacterium
CCGGGTTCCCTGAAATTGAAGCAGCCGAACGCTCTCAGGACAACCGAGCGCCGTCGCGCGGCCCGAAAAATGCCCTTTTTTAACACTTCTCAAACGAGGGACGTTCGGTGAAGGTAAACGAATTCGAGCCCGGAGCGCCGTTCGTCACGAGCCGGCGCCGTGGTCTCCGTCGAAACGTCGGCGGGAACAACGTCGACGGATGTCCTCTGTACTGGCGGACCAAGCGTGCGGCGTTTCGCTGACGCTCCCGCATGACCAACAAGCAGACGATGGCGATGACCGCACTCATCGGACTCGATTGGGGGACCAGCAATGTTCGTGGTTTCCGGTACGACGACGGGGGCCGCGTCATCGAGAGTCGCCGGTGCGACGCCGGATTGAAGCACGTCGCGACGGATGCCTGGGAAGCGACATTTGCAGCCCGGTTCGGCGACTGGACGCAGGAATCGCCGGCCGCCGCCGTTCTCATGTGCGGCATGGTTGGAAGCAAGCAGGGATGGAGCGAGGCGCCCTACGTGGAATGTCCCGCGTCGTGCGATGCCCTGGCCGATCATCTGCATGCAATTCCCGGCGGTTTGAAGTGGATCGTTCCGGGAGTTTCGTACCTCAACCCCGATGGCTGCCCCGATGTGATGCGAGGCGAAGAGACGCAACTGGCCGGCCTTGAACCGGTCGGTTCGTTCGTTGTCTGCCTGCCCGGCACCCATACCAAGTGGGGACAACTTGTCGATGGTCGCATCGAGTCATTTCAAACGACAATGACGGGCGAACTGTTCGATGTGCTGATGAAGCACAGCCTGCTGGGTCGCATGGCCGAACCGGGCGACTTTAATGAGGACGCATTCAGCCGCGGCCTCGATCGGGCCTGTGGCAGTTCCTTTCTCTTGCACGACCTGTTCAGCGTCCGAACGCTCAGGTTGTTTGACCAGATCAAGTCGACTTCGGTTGCGGCCTACTTGTCCGGGCTGCTGGTGGGGCACGAAGTGGCTGGCGTGATCGACACAATCGCCGCGGACGCAGCCGTCATCATCGTCGGAACGCCCGAGCTCAGTCGCAGATATCGCACGGCGCTCATGCGCTGGTCGCGCCCCTCAACCGTGTGCAACGGCGAGACAGCCGCGGAACGAGGCCTCTGGCGCATTGCCTCACGCGCCAGGTTGGTTTGAGAGCGGCAGTCTCGTGCAACCAACTCACTGAAGACATTGAACCCGCACGTGCAAAGGCGATCCTCCGCCGCGTTGGGATTGCTTGCAGAGTTCGTGTCGTACTCACGCTCGTCTGCAAGACATGCTTTGGCGTAAGATGCCGTCCATCTTCGATGGACTGAGAACGACATCATGCGTGTAGAAGACCGCGGCCTGATTTATGACGCCACATCGCGGCCGCGCAATGAACGCGTCGCATCGTTCATCAGCTTATGCCGTTTGTCGTCAGGGGCCGTGCTGTGCGGATTTCAGATTGGTCCCGGCAAGCACGACGTCTCTTCGAGCATTCGTATCTGTCGGTCCGATGATGACGGTGCAACCTGGCAGGAATTGCCAGCCCGGTTCTCAACCGTCATCGACGGAATTCCCGGCTCGCTCTCGTCGGGTGAGCTCGTCGAGACCAGCCCCGGCAGGCTCCTGTTGTATAGCACATGGTTCGATCGGAGCGAACCTGAGCGGCCGCTGTTCGATCCGGATACGGAGGGCATCCTGCATAGCAAGCAGTTGCTCGCGGAGTCCCCGGATGAGGGGGTTACCTGGAGCGCCTGGCGGGAATTGCCTCTGCCGGGATTAACCGGATGTTCCTCGACGGGGCCTATACTTCAATGGCCAAACGGCCGGATAGCGCTGGCATTTGAAAGTTACAAGGAGTTTGACGATCCTTCCCCCGCGCGGCACGGAGCGTGGGTTGTCATTTCTCAAGATGGCGGCCGGACATTCACACCGCCGCGACTGGTCGCGCAGGACCCGCAGCATCGCATCTACTACTGGGATCAGCGGCTCTGCACTGGCCGCACCGAGAACGAGTTGCTGGCCATGTTCTGGACACATGACCGTGCATTGCAACGGGACCTGCCGGTCCACTTTCGTCGGCGGACGATCTGCGACGAGGTCCTCCGGGACGAACCGATTCGAGACACGGGCATTCCCGGCCAGATCGCCGCTCCCTGCCTGCTCGACGACGGACGAATCATGGCCCTGGTCGTCGATCGCCGCGGACCGATGACGATGACGCTCTGGCAATCCACGGACGGCGGCGTCACCTGGCCCGCAGCCAAGGCGTTGCGCGTCTATGAGCACAACGAACAGGCCATGCTCACCCAGGGGACCGACGACGTCGACTATGCCGCCTATTGGGAGGACATGGCCCGATGGAGCTTTGGCCATCCGGCGATTCGACCGCTGGACAACGGCCGCGTCCTGCTGGCGTTTTACGCGGGCGTGCCTCACTGCCTGAGTGTGCACTGGGTGCGTGTCGACGTGCGGGAAGGCTGAGCGGTTCGGCACTTCTCGCCGGACGCCGGGAGGGCGCGCACCGCTCAAGCCGCGGACTTCAGGTTCCAGTAGGCCTGCATGACGACAAACAGGTCTTCCGAGACCCAGACTTCATCGCGGTCGAAGTCCTGCAGCCACGTGCGATTGGTTTCGCAAGCGTGACTGAGTATCTCGCAGAATTCGCCGACGGTCATCATCATCTGCGGCGATGCGGCGGCCATTGACGAATTGCCCATAGGAAAGCGTGAGTTTGCGTGCATCCTGCCAACCTTCGGTCCCGGACCAGCCGACCTGCGGAGGCCCTTGCCGGATCTCGTCGTTGAAACTCCCTGTTGCTACTCTCGAATCGGCTTTTCCCATTGTCCTGCTTTAACGATTCCGACCTGTAGGCAGACTGCGTCAATTCTAACGGTGACGGGAACATGATTTGGGGAATCTCCCATCTGTCCGACGGCGCCGCCGAACCAGATCATGCTGCCGTTGAAAGGGCCCTGGCCGACACGGCCACGATCAAATCGCACACACCGGATGGAGTGCTGGCAATGTCATGGCGGCGGTCGAAGAGCGTGCGCTCGCGCTGATCGTGGCGTGCTCCATCGCTCACGATTTAGCGTTTGATTCGTTCGGGGCTGCCACTGTGGCCGGGGGACTTGCGTCGGCATCGAGGTTCAGACGCATTCCGCCTGACTGGACTGAATCAACTGCCGGACGAAACGATCCAGAAAGTCCGCCGTGGTCGCCGGAGTGAAGTATTTCGGATCGCTGCGGAGACTGATCGTCGTCTCTTCAGCATAAGTCGAAACAACGATCGCAACGCGCGTTCCAGGGCGGAGCGGAGGAACGCCGGCGATCTGTTCCAAGACGACGTTCCCGCAGATCAGCCGGCCGTTGTCGCGCTTGAGCGGCGTCTGCGAAAAGACCCGCCCCACATTGCTGAACACGGCGGTCGCGAACGATCGCTTCGATGCGAGCAGGCAGCGCATCAAGCCCGGCGTCCGCATCGCAATCCCCAAGCCACCCACGAAAAACAGAGGCAGTCGCCACTTCTTGACGGACGCCATTTCGTCCCGAATCGAAGCAAGCAGAGCTGGCGGATCGGTGCACGCACCTCCGTTCCGGTGCACAAACCAGAAACCGAGCGAGTTTGCGGCGGGCATCCCTTCTTCGGCGCGCGACCGCAGACTGACGGGGACATTGACCGTCAATCGAGTGCGGCGGTTCCTGCCGCATTCTGCATTCCATTCTCGAAGCACCAGAAACAAGTCGCGGAGCATCATGTCATTCACCGAGGCGCTGCACTGGCGGGCGACGGCCTGCAGGCGCTGCATGTCCTCCGCAGCCAGCACCTTGGTGAGAAACGGTCGCACTTCTGCCGTCGACGTCGTTGCTGGCGCTGACGACGAGGGGACTGCGACCGGATCCGCGCGGCGCAGAAGCGTCGTACTCCAGATGCGAGCCATCACCAGGACGTCTTTGATGTTGGGACGATACTGGGCCGCACTGAGCCCGTAGTCGCCACGCTGCGTCAACCGCAACGGTTCGAGTGCGGCCAGCTTCTCGTTCCACGCAGCCTTGCGGATGAGAGCGTCGTACACGAGAAGCAGTTCTTCAACGAACTGCAGTGCACCAAGGGCATCACAGCAGGCGTGATGGAACTGCAGCACAACGCGCGTTTGTTGATCGCCCGTCCGGATCCACACCCGGAGTCCTGGATGAGCCGCCAGGTCGACAAAGTCGGTCGGGGTCGGTCGCAGCGGCGCCGCCTCAACATTCCAGTCGCTGGTGAGGGCAAACTCCCCAGCTTCGACCCATTGCGGCACACGCGATGCGTGTGCGTGGGCCAATGCATTGAGCAACGGATGACGCCCCACCGTCAGCCGCACCGCATCGTCGAACGCTGTTCGATCCAACACCCCTCGCAACTGGAGATCGATCGGGAACGTCGTCGGAGATGTCGGACGATCGTCACACCAGTAGTAGAACTCGAACGGCGTGAACGGCAGTGGAAATGGCACGTTGGTCATCTTCGAGTTCCGGAGCGCCGCTCCCGGGACACGATCTCAATCCCGGTGGGACGTGTCATCGGCTTGAACCGAGCAATGTGCGCAATTGTTCGTGAGGAACCGGCTTTGCGACATGGTGATCGAATCCCGCCTGACGTGAGCGGAGGCGATCATGCTCCTTGTCCCATCCTGTCACAGCAATCAGCAACAGCCTCTCATCGCGCTCCTTCGCCCGCAATCGCTCAGCGACTTCCAGACCGCTCATACCGGGCATGCCCAGATCGAGGATGACGGCTTCCGGACGAAAGTCATCGACCGCCAGGAGCGCCGACGGACCGTCAAAGACGCTTTGGCATTGGAAGCCGGACTTCGTGAGCATCAGCGTCAAAAGATTCGCTGCATCACGATTGTCATCGACGACCAGCACACGTTTCAGCAACGATTTTCCATCAGGGGCTGAATCATTGGGAAGCGACGTGGCGCGGGCCGTCGCGTTTTGCATGATCATGGGAAGACGCACAATGAAATCGCTGCCGCGCCCGGGGCCTTCGCTCCGGGCCTCCACGGTTCCTCCATGCAACTCGACCAGCGTGCGGACGATGTTCAATCCCAGCCCCAGTCCGCCGCTCGATCGGAAGTGCGGATCATCGACCTGGGCGAACATCTCAAACACATGGGGCAGTGCCGTGGCAGGAATCCCACAGCCGGTATCTGCGACATGAATCGCAATCTGGCCATTCTCCGGGAGTGCGGAGAGGCAGATGCGTCCTCCGGCATCGGTGAATTTGACCGCGTTACTTAACAGGTTGGTTAAAACCTGAACGAGCCTTGCGGCGTCGACCTCCAGTTGAATGTCTTCCTGAGGAATTGTCACTGTCAGCTCGTGACCTGCCGTATCGATCTGCGTGCGGCAGGCCGCCACGGCATCGCGGACCAGATCGGCCAGATTCACCGGCGAAAGTCGGAGCTCCACCTTTCCGGTATTCATCCGGGTCACGTCCAGGAGATCGTCGACCATTCGCACCATGTGGTCGAGCTGGCGATGCATGATCTCCAGGATGGCCGCATCGTCGGCCGAACCTTTGCGCGTCATTCGCAGGACATCGAGACCGCTGCGTAGCGGAGCCAGCGGATTGCGCAGTTCGTGGGCCAACGTCGCGACAAAGATGTCCTTGCGTCGGTCGGAGTCACGAATGGCCGCCTCGGCGAGTCGGAGATTGGTGACGTCCGTGTGCACTTCCGCCACGCTTCGAGAGTCCTCGCATTCATCGGAGTACAGGATGTAATGCGTAACCACATTGAGTCGTTGATCTCCCTTTCCCGTTTGAATCAGCTCTCCACGCCATTGTCCGTCGCGCAGCAGCGTCTCATGAATCACGTCCAGCGGCACGGGAAATTCCGTCCTCAACAACTCCTGCATGATGCGTCCCGTGGCTTCTGAAGCCGTCCACCCGTACAGTTCACGGGCGCCGTCGGTCCAACTGGTGATTCGTCCGTCGATCTCGCGAAAGATGATCCGTGCCGCACTCAAGGCGCGCGCCTGTTCGTGAATCCGCGCGTCATGCTCGCGTGTCGCTGTACGCAGCCGTCGTCGCGACTGCCCTGCCAGGCCCATCGCCCCCATGAGCATGGTGAGGGCGAAGAACACCAGGAACTCACGGGCAGAGGGAATCAGGGGCCGTGCGGGCGTGTTGAACGGCAACCGCGAGACGATCCAGATCGTAAACGGCATCAGCAGGGCTGGTCCAACACCACTGAACCAGCAACACACAATCACGCTCAGTAGCACGAGCATCCCCCCCACAGGACCATTGAGCGGCGTCTGCGGGATGACGGCAAAGATCGCTCCGACGAATCCGAGCGCGAGGAGGTACCGCGTGAAGCAGCGCGGCGAGGAGTGCAGGTCGCCTGCCGGACAATCCATGCTCCAGCCTGGGCAACGTGTCGCTTCATGAGTGAGGATACCGCTCCGGGTCAACATTCCGCGACGGGCGGGCCGTCGATCGTCGGGAAAAACCTTTGATCCGTGGTGTCATCGGCGATGGCAGTCGATGGGTCAACGAGATCGTCCTTCGTGATCGCTCAATACGCACGGAAACATTTGTCGAACAGGCCGCTCACAAACCGC